>JBAQWM010000341.1:0-7214 GCA_049298915.1 Steroidobacteraceae bacterium
ATCCAGTCCTCACGGACCCTCGAACTGGTCGAACCGGGGATCGGTTCCGATCAGGGTCACATCGTTGCCTGAATTCGTGCCGCCAGCCACGACCACGATCGTCGCGCCCGGCGCCGGCGCCGTGCCCGGCATCGGGATCGGGTACGGCCCCACACTCGATCCATCGCTGAACCCGGCATCGATACTCTCCACCTCGACCGTATAACTGCCGGCGGGCACCGGTATCTCGAACAGCCCCATGTCGCCGGGCGTGAGCGAGCCAAATGGTTGGAACCGGGTCGGATTGTCATTGATCGGGTTGCCGCGGATGGCCCTGAACTTGTAGCCCGAGACGACGGACACGGCAGTGGTCCGGTCCTGGTTGGAGCCGGTGTCCACCTGTCGCGCGATGACGTTCACGTATGCCGCGTGCGACTGACCATCCGAAAAGTACACGGTTCCAGCGATGGTGCCGTGGGTATTCGCAAAGGTGGTTCCGCCCGTAGTCTGCGGATGCAGCCTCGAGATCCAGGCGATGTCGTCAACCGACAGGGACTTCTGCGAGGAGTGCAGCAGTATCGGGAACATCGTCGGCAGGCCCGCGAGGTCATCCAGGCCGCAGCCTCCCAGGCAGTTCACGTTGATCTGGGAATGGTCGAGACCCGAGAAATGCCCGAATTCGTGGATCAATGCTGCGTCGAACTCGTCGGTGCTGAGGTCGGGAACCGGCGCCGCTGCGCCGTCCTGGAACAGCCCATTCATGACCGCGATGCCGGTTATGAATTGAGTTGCGTTGCGGGTGCAGGGGCCGGCAAAGCCGATCACCGAAGTCTCGTCGATGCCGAGCGCCATGAATATGCTCGCATCCGCATCGTAAACGATCGGACTCTGAACCCCGTTGCCGCAGTCAGTCCGCACTGCATTGAATTCGCCCGGCGTATCGACATCGCCGCCCGTGAATGCGCCGGTCGCATTGATGGAACCCGCCCGCGTATAGGCGATGCTGGACGTCGTCACACTCTCCCAGACACTGAACATGCCGGCGACGCGCGTGCGCGCCGTCGCTTCGCTGACGCTTGCGCTGAGGGGACCATTGTCCGTCCGATATGCAATCGGCGCGGCAGTACTGAAGACGTAGGGAACGCCATTATCCCGCACCAGGAATGGCCCTCCCGCATGAGCCGGGTTCAGCGGCAGGAGCAGCGCGCCAAGCGATACGCCAAGTGCCGATGCCATGCCGTGGACCAGACGCACCTTATGGGTTCCTCTGCGAGAGTTCGCGAACCAGGTCGGTGAGCTCGCGCAGATCGACCGGCCCGACGTGATGACTGGCAACCAGCCTCGAGGACTTGGGCGAGAGTGAAACGCCCTGCTTCGCCAGTTGTGCGCTGACGCCGTCGAACAGCCTGAGATTCGCGTGGCCGTTCACTGCCGATTCCCTTCCGGACCTGTCGCGCAGTATGCGAAACCGGCCCTGCTCCAGGCCCGCCGGGCTCGACAGGCCATAGTCGCTGGGAGCAATCAGCATCAACAGGAAGTCCTGGCCCTTCCGATAACCCGCGGCGTCGAAGCGGTCACGGATGTCCCAGATGTACTGTCGAAATGTATAAGTCGCGCCGGGCCGACCCTTCAGCGTCTCACTGACGCGCATTTTTACGACCACCGTGTCGAGGCCGGTCAGCACCGGATGCTTTTCAACGTGCGCGCTCAGGACCGTGCCCCGCAGGATGAGGGCGGAGCGGCTGGTGAGCTGGTCGATATTGCGGGACAGACTCAGGGCGCCGCGTTCCGCCCATGCAGGTGCCGTCAATGCGAGCGTGATCAGTAAGAGCAGCAGGCGTTTCATCTATCGAACACGCTCGCAGGGGACCCGGTAACCCGAATCTCCTGTAACAGACATCCCGAATGCTATGCAAGAGAAAGTGCGCCGGATCCGGATCGGTCTGCGCAATCGGCGAGTTCCCGCAAGCGCAAACCTGTTGAATACCAGTGCCCTGCGCGACATACCTGCATCAGATCCTGAGCACAGGCGAACCGTCATCGGTGGTACGGTTGTGCCGTCACGTTCCGGTGACGGTTTCAATGAAAAGGGGAAAACACATGATTCGCAGGAAGATCGGCGCTGTTGTCGCCGCAATTTCGATGATTTGCCTTGCCGCTCCCGCTGTCGCAGCGGAATCGCGCTATGAGCCGATCAATGTCTGGTATGTCTCGGATATCGACGTGCTGGATGGTCAGTTCGAAAACTATATGACCTGGCTCGCCGACGAGTGGGTGAAGTTCAGGAAACTGAATGCGATGCACGGCAACGAGATCGGATATCACGTCCTGGTGAACACGGCACCACGGAACGGGGAACCCGACCTGTTCCTGGTAACGATCAACAAGGACTTCCAGAAGATCGCCGAGGGTCTCGCGATTGAAAAGAAGATCAACGACGCGATGGCAAAGGACCGCAAGCAGTTCGAGCAGGAAAGCGCCGAGCGCGCACCCATGCGCAAGGTGATGGGAAACGTCGAGTTGGTCGAACTCAGGCTGAAATAGGCGCTGCCGGGGGGCCTGGCTGCGCCAGGCCTCCCGCGCTTTCGGGGGATTACCGGCGGAGCTACAGGAATCTATGCGCGTGCCGCGCGTGCGCACTCTCATATTCGCGATGCTGTTTGCATTCGCGTTCACCGGCTACGTCCAGCGCACGAGTGTCGCAATAGCCGCCGAGCGCATGATGCCGGAACTCGGCCTGACCCAGGTCGAGATGGGCTGGCTGTTCACCGCTTTCCTGTTCAGCTATTCGATGCTCCAGTTGCCGGGCGCCCTGCTCGGCGAATGGCTGGGTGCACGCCGCATGCTGACCGCGATCGGACTCGCCACGGTGCTCGCCAGCATCCTGACCGCTGCCGCCCCGTCGCTTGCGGCTGCCGGCATCGTGTTGATCGCACTGTTGCTCGCGCGATCACTGCTCGGCGCGGCTCAGGCGGCGCTGTTCCCGATCGAGGCCGGGACCATACGCCATTGGTATCCCGTCGGCGCCTGGGCCTCGGCGCAGGGTCTCATCGTCACGGGGCTGTGGCTTGGCGCCGCGACGACTTCACCACTCGTCGCCTGGCTCATGGAGGCTGGCGGCTGGCGTTCGGCACTCATCATCAGCAGCGTCCCCTCGCTGTTGCTGGTGGCACTGTGGCACGCATACGCACGCGACCGTCCGGTGGATCACCCTGCGGTTTCGCCGATTGAGCTCGCCGAACTCCACGCAAATCCGGCGAGCATTCAAGGCGCGCCGCTCACCCTGCGTCGGGTACTCCGCGTGCTCGCCGACGCGCAGATCCTGCGGATCACGGCATCCTATTTCCTGGTCGGCTGCGTTTTCTATCTCGTGACATTCTGGAGTTTTCTGTACCTGGTGCAGGAGCGGAAACTGAGCGTGCTCGAAAGCGGCTGGCTCGCCAGCCTGCCATTCGTCGTTGCGGGCGCGGCCGCGGCCGGGGGCGGCAGGCTCGCCGACCTGCTGCGCGCGCGTTTCGGGGACCGCGTCGGAATGCGTATCCTGCCGCTCGCGGGCCTGCCCTGCGCCGCCGTATTTCTATTCCTGACGGTGGCGATGGCGAACCCCTACTGGGCCGTAGCCGCGCTTTGCCTCGGATTCGCCTGTGTCGAGGTGACGGAAGGTTCGTTCTGGGGTACGACGATGCGACTCGCCCCGTCCGACACGATGGCCGCGACCGCGGTACTCAATACCGGCGGCAACCTCGGCGGCGTGGTGGCGACACCGATCATTGGCGCACTGTCGGCGGACGGGAACTGGAGCGTGATCTTCGTGACTGGCGCCATTGCGGCCACCGCGGCCGCCGCGCTGTGGTTTACCATCGATGCCGGCCGACCGGCGCCATCCAATGGCGCCGCAAAGGAGGATTGACATGTCGAAGCTGCAGGCGACCGCCGCGCCCGTCAGGCCATTCCTTGACTGGCCGGTGGTCACCGACCCCTCTGGGTGGACTGCGGATGTCGCGCTGCTCGGAATAAAGCACAGCGAGCCCTATCCGCATGATCCATTCCCGAACGACCAGTCGCGCGCGCCCGATGCGATCCGCTCAAAGTCGGAAAGCTTCTGTTACAACCCGACGCACTGGGATTTCGACACCGGCACCGATCTGACCTCCAGCCTGCCGGCGCGCCACCTCGACATCGGCAATGCAGCCTGGGCCGGCGGCGACTACGGCGACTACGCCAGCCGCATCACCGGGCTCGCGCGTCATTTCTGGCGTCAGGGCACGCAACTCATAGTCCTCGGTGGCGACCATGGGGTAACCATTCCCATGCTGGACGCGCTCGACGTCCTGGATCAGCCCGTTCACGTCCTGCACATCGACGCCCATCTCGACTGGCGCGAAGAGGTGCGCGGCGTGCGCCGCGGTTACAGCAGCCCACTGCGCTGGGCGAGCACGACACCCGCCGTTTCCGGAATGACGCAGATCGGCCTGCGCGCCATCGGCAGCGCACGCCGCCAGGAATTCGAAGCCGCCCGCAGCTATGGCTCGCACCTGTTCAGCGCCGAGCAGTTCCATGCCCAGGGCGCCGATGCGGTGCTCGCGACCATTCCGGAGGGCCTCGCCGTCTATCTCACCATCGACGCCGATGGCCTCGACCCGACGGAAATGCCCGCGGTCATGGCGCCAACGCCCGGTGGCATCTATTTCCGTCAGCTCGCGCCATTGCTGCGTAGCGTCGCGCAACGCAACCGGATCGTCGGCATGGACATCGTCGAGATCGCGCCATCATTCGACTTCGCGAACGGCCTGAGCTGCATTACCGCAGGTCGCCTGATATTGAACGTGCTGAACGCATCCTGGAGCGCGGATGGTGCCTGCCGCCGCGCTCATGCCTGAGGCTGGGCCATGCAGCCTGTACCGCATCGTGCAGAACCGCCACAATAGGAAGCGGCGCCCCAGCAGACAAAGCAACCGGAGCAATCGATGAATCACGACATCCAGCAGCTGGAGCAGCAGATCAGCGAATTGACCCAGCGGCTTGCACAGTTGCGGCGCGAGACAGCCACCGCCGGCGTCGCCAATTACGCATTCAGGACTCTGGCCGGCGAAGTCCGGCTGGCAGATCTGTTCGCCGGCCGCGACACCCTGTTCGCCATCCACAATATGGGACAGGGCTGCCGCTACTGCACGCTGTGGGCAGACGGGCTGAACGGATTCCTGCCGCATCTCGAAGACCGCTTCTCCGTCGTGCTGCTGTCCAAGGACGAGCCGGAAGTGCAGCAGCGCTTCGCGCACTCACGAAACTGGCGTTTCCGGATGGCATCGCACGCTGGCGGTGACTACATTCGCGAGCAGTCGGTGATGCCGGGTGGTCAGAATGTGCCGGGACTGGTCTGTTACCAGCGGGAAGCCGACCAGATCCTGCGCAAGGGGGCGACCACCTTCGGGCCGGGCGACCTGTTCTGCCCGATCTGGCACATCCTCGGCCTCGCCGGGATCGGTGCCGATGACTGGACGCCGCAGTACAACTACTGGCAACGACCGGCTGCGAAAGCCATGGAAGATGGCGGCCAGAACCTGAAATGAAGCGGGTGCAGGAATTGATGCTGGCGCAGCTGAATCGGAAGCAGCAAGTCGATCAGCCGCAATGAGGATTAGGCGGGATCCCGCCCTTCTTTTTCTCTCAATTTTTTTCTGCACCCTGCCAATCCTGGGACTGGTCGGCTGCGGCACGCTTCCCGATGGTCGGCTCTGGGGCAAGGACGTGACATTCTCGCCGGGCTGGGAGCGGATTCGCGCATCCGCGCTGCAGTCCGCGCGTGATCCGTGGGTATGGGCGCCGCTTGCAGGCGCAGCGGGTCTGCAGATCAATGGCTGGGACCGCAAGATATCGAGCTGGGCGGTGCGCGAGACGCCGCTATTCAACTCACCGGAAAGCGCCAGCTCCTGGAGCGACGGCCTGCGCGACGCGGCTGGAATCGCGAACGCCACCATCGTGCTGCTGGCGCCGAGCGGTGAGGACCCCGGATCCTGGCTGCTGAACAAGACCAAAGGCTATGCCGTGGACCTCGCCGCCGCGGGCGCTGCTGGACTCACGACCAACCTGCTCAAGTCGATCAGCGGCCGGACACGCCCGTCCCGCGAGGACGACAGGAGTTTTCCGTCCGGCCATACGGCCATCGCGGCGACGCACAGCCGCCTCGCTGCGAGAAACCTAGAGTACCTGGATCTGCGTCCCGTCACGCGCCAACGACTGGTCCATACCCTGGATGCGCTGACACTGGCAACGGCCTGGGCACGTGTCGAAGCGGGCGCTCATTATCCATCGGATACGCTGGTCAGCATCGCGCTTGGAAATTTCAGCGCAAACTTCTTCAAGAACGCCTTCATGGGCGCGGCAACTGGCTCCAGCCAGGACATCGCGGTCACACCAACCGATGGAGGGCTGATGCTCCGCTTCAGCGCCAGGTTCTGACCGGCGTAACGAAGCGGAGACCGGCGGCCGCCACTCCGCGGCCGCCGCAGCAGCTTACTTGTAGGTGTCGAATCCACTCCGATTCAGGTTGACTCCGCACTTCAGGAAGCGCACCCACAATTTCGCGGGCACCGAATCAGGGTTCGACAGGGCATCGCGCCAAGCGTCCCAGGCCTTGCCGAATGTTGCGGCATTGGCGCTGCGACCGAGCCAGGTCATCTGTTCGGGTCGTTGTGCTGTAGCTTCACCGCGACTTCCGCCTGGTAGGCACAGCCCTTTCCCCAGACATTGAAGTCCCTGACGATCGCCAGGTAACTCTCGAAGCTACAGCCCTCCTTGAGCTTGAACTCGATCACGTCGTAGTGATCGGCGAGCGCCGACATCGGCGAGGCAAACAGCAGCAATGCGATGAGTTTTCGCATAAGGAATCCTCCGTAAGTATCCGTCCTTGGTGGGTTTTCTTCCTGCATCAGCGACAGGAACCGCCGATGCGCAGGTATTTATTGGCGGAAGCGCGACATGCAGGAATCCGTCGAAGGGATTGCTGCCATAGAGACGCGTCGATGTCTGGTAGAACTCCGTGTGCAAATTGGATTGCTCATTTACTGCGCTCCAATGCTTCGCGGGGATTCCTCAACCGGGCGGCACTCGACTATGCTCGAATCCGGCACGAGGGTCCGTATGAAGAGGTTTGTGATCACCTGCACCAGCCTGCTGTTCGCGAGTTCATCGTTGGCAGGCACTCCCATCGTGATCGCCCATCGGGGCGCCAGCGG
>JBAQWM010000342.1:0-7577 GCA_049298915.1 Steroidobacteraceae bacterium
TTCCGGAAGCGCGCGCCCGTTCGGCGCGGCTGCCCGTCGCGCACCGCTGCGCCCGCAGCCGCATTCGCGCGACCCGCAAGCCATGCGTTTCACCCGGCCGGATCACCGCGGCTTCAATCGGCCTGGCGACGCAGGAATGCGGGGATGTCCAGCACGTCCTCCGATGTGAAGTCGCTGCGCAGCCCGTCACCGACCGCGCGCGGCGTCTGGCGGTGGATCGCCGGCCGGTCGAGATGACTGTAATCCGGTGGTGACGCGCCGCCGCGACCGGCGACCAGCTTGACGTCACCAGGACGCCGCGCACCAGCCGTCCTCGCACTCGGCGTCTCGATCGGTGCCGCACCCTTGACCTGAACGCGGCCGAGACCGGTTGCGACCACGGTGACGCGCAGCTCGCCCTCCAATCCAGGCTCGATCACGGTCCCCACCACGACGGTCGCGTCATCGGCCGCAAATTGCTTGACGGTATTGCCCACCTCCTCGAACTCGCCGATCGAAAGGTCGAGACCCGCCGTTACATTGACCAGGATGCCGTGCGCGCCTGCCAGATTGATGTCCTCGAGCAGCGGGCTCGAAATCGCCATTTCGGCTGCCGCGCGCGCGCGATTCTCGCCGGTGCCGACACCCGAGCCCATCATCGCGAGCCCGGTTTCCGACATCACGGTGCGCACGTCGGCGAAGTCGACATTGATCAGGCCCGGCCGCGTTATCAGCTCGGCGATGCCCTGCACCGCGCCCTGCAGCACCTCGTTGGCGCGCTTGAACGCCTCGAGCAGGGTCGTGGAGCCACCGAGCACAGCCAGCAGTTTCTGATTCGGGATCGTGATCAGCGAATCGACGTGCCGCGACAATTCGGTGATGCCGTTGTCGGCAATCGCCTGGCGCTTGCCGCCTTCCATCGTGAACGGCTTGGTCACGACCGCAACGGTCAGAATCCCGAGCTCACGCGCGACCTGCGCTACCACCGGCGCCGCGCCGGTGCCGGTACCGCCACCCATGCCCGCCGTGATGAACAGCATGTCGCAACCTTCGATCAGCTCGATGATCCGGTCGCGATCTTCCATGGCTGCCTGCCGGCCGACCTCCGGATTGGCGCCTGCGCCCAGACCCTTCGTGATGTTGCATCCGATCTGCAGCGCGTGCTTCACCTGCGAATGCTTCAGTGCCTGTGCGTCGGTGTTCACGCAGATGAACTCGACGCCCTCGATGCCGCATTTGGCCATGTGTGCGACGGCATTGCCGCCGCCGCCACCCACACCAATCACCTTGATGACAGCCGTCTGGCTGTATGAATCCATCAGTTCAAACATGTCCGCTCCTCCGCTAGAAATAACCCTGGAACCATGACTTCATTCTTTCGACTACCGACTTGACGCCGTCACCGACGAGTTTCTGCGCCGGCTGGCCGACATTGGCCCGTCCATAAAGCAGGAGGCCCACACCGGTCGAGTGGATCGGATTGCGCACCACGTCGCCGAGACCGGTCACGCCCTGCGGGCTGCCGAGCCGCACCGGCATGTGGAAGACTTCCTCGGCCAGTTCGACCGCTCCCTCCATCTTGGCGCTGCCGCCGGTCAGCACGATGCCGGCCGCGATCGCCTCCTCGAATCCGGAGCGCCGCAGCTCTTCGCGGATCAGCGTGAACAGCTCCTCGTAGCGCGGCTCGACGATTTCGGCCAGCGTCTGGCGCGCCAGCCGGCGCGGTGGCCGCTCGCCGACACTCGGAACCTCGATCGTTTCGTCCGGATTCGCGAGCTGCGACAGCGCGCACGCATAGCGGATCTTGATCTCCTCCGCGTACGGGGTGGGTGTACGCATCGATACCGCGATGTCATTCGTAACCTGGTCGCCTGCAACCGGTATCACCGCGGTATGGCGGATCGCGCCACTCGAAAACACCGCGATATCGGTGGTGCCGCCGCCGACATCCACCAGGCACACGCCGAGATCCTTCTCGTCGTCGGTCAGCACCGCGAATGACGACGCCAGCTGCTCGAGCACGATGTCCTCGACCTCGAGTCCGCACCGCTGCACGCACTTGACGATGTTCTGCGCCGCGCTTTCTGCGCCGGTGACGATGTGCACGCGCGCCTCCAGGCGCACGCCCGACATGCCAATCGGCTCGCGGATGCCTTCCTGTCCGTCGATGATGAATTCCTGCGGCAGCACGTGCAGGATCTTCTGATCGGCCGGGATCGGCACCGCCTGTGCGGCATCCATGACCCGCGCGACGTCGCCGCCGGTGACTTCCTTGTCCTTGATCGCAACGATGCCGTGCGAATTGAGGCTCCTGACATGGCTGCCAGCGATGCCGGTGAATACCGAGCGGATTTCGACGCCTGCCATCAGTTCGGCTTCCTCGACCGCCCGCTGGATCGACTGCACGGTGGAGTCGATATTGACGACGACGCCCTTCTTGAGCCCGCGCGACGGGTGCGAGCCGAGGCCGATCACCTCGAGGCTGCCATCGGCGTGCATCTCTCCGACCATGGCGACGACTTTGGATGTGCCGATGTCGAGGCCGACGATCAGACTGCGGTCGGAGCGCTTAGCCATCGGTTTTCCGGTCCTCCGTCCTGTGATCCGCGAGCGCAGCTGCCTTGTCACGCGCCGGCTTGCGATCGCGCCGCCAGCCGATCGAAAAGCCGTTCGAGTAGCGCATGTCCACGTAAGCGATCTCCGCCGCCCGCCCCGCGATCACCTGGGCGGCAACCTGCACCAGGCGGTCCATGCGTTCGTCGACCTGGCGGCGTCCGAGCCGCACGGTCACCCCATTCGACAGATCCAGCTCCCAGGCGCCACGCGCATCGAGCCGCAGCGCCGCGACCCGCAGCCCCTGTTCCACCAGCTGTCCCTGGATCGCGAGATAGCGCTGCGCGACCTGCCATTCGCTGCGCGGCGGGCCGTCGAGGCGCGGCAATTCCGGCGGCACGTGGCGCACGCCTGCGGCGAACAATTCGCCGCGCGTGTTCAGGAGGCCGTCGTCGCCCCAGCGCGCTGCAGCCTGCTGTTCGACGATCTCGACGTGGATGCGATCCGGCCACAACCGCTGCACGCGGGCGCGGTCGACCCAGGCCAGCCCCTCGACGGCGCTCTGCAACCTGTCGAGGTTGGCGCTCACGAAGCCGCCTCTCAGCGCGCCACGCGCTGCCTGCTCGACTTCGACCGCGGAAACGCGCTGGAACGGGCCGTCGATGACGATGCTGCGCACCGGCTGATCCAGGCCGATCGCCAGCAACGTCGCAAGCGCGGCGAGCGCGAGCAGTGCGCCGGCCAGGCGCCCGGCGCGCGGCCATTCGATTTCGGGCAGTTCGAGGCGCCTGTCTCCCGACCTGTGTCGATTGCGTTTTCGTATCAGTCCCATGTCCGCTCAGGTCCTCGCACGCGCGAAACTGGTTTCAAGGATTCGCCATGCCAGCTCGTTGAAATCGATTCCCGCGGCGGCGGCGGCCATCGGAACCAGGCTGTGACTCGTCATTCCCGGTACGGTGTTGATTTCGAGCATCAGCGGCAGGTCGTCGTCGCCCATCATGAAATCCACACGTCCCCAGCCGGCGGCGCCGGTCGCGGAGAATGTGGCGAGCGCCGCGGCCTGCATCGCAGACTCACCCGCAGCCGGCAGCCCGCATGGGATCAGATAGCGCGTGTCGTCCGCGAAATACTTGGCCTGATAGTCGTAGAAGCTGCGCGGCGTTTCGATGCGGATCGCCGGCAGGGCCTCGCCCTGCAGGATCCCGACGGTGAATTCGCGCCCGATGATCCAGCGCTCGGCGATCACGACCGGGTCGAGTGCCGCTGCCGTGCGCCATGCCGTGGGCAGATCGTCCGCCGACGCGACACGGCTCATGCCGACGCTCGAGCCCTGGCTCGCGGGTTTCACTGCGATTGGCAGGCCCAGTTCTTCGATGGCGCGCGGATAATCCGCGGCTCCGCCCAGCAATACCCATGGCGGCGTCGCGATGCCGGCCGCCTGTGCCAGGCGCTTGGTGCGCAGCTTGTCCATGCCGACGGCCGAGCCAAGCACGCCGCTGCCCGTATACGGCACGCCCAGCCATTCGAGCGCTCCCTGCACGGCGCCGTCCTCGCCACCCGGCCCATGCAGCGCGATCCAGACCCGATCGATTCCGCCGGTGACGAGTTCCGTCAACTGCTTTTCGGACGGATCGAAAGCGACCGCATTCACGCCGCGCTCCTGGAGCGCCAGCAGCACCGCGGCGCCGGTAAGCAGGGAAATCTCGCGCTCGGCCGAGTGACCGCCCATCAAAACGGCGACCTGGCCGAAAGCCGCCGGGTCGGTGATGCGGCTGAATTCCCTGCCGGTCTCACGCAGGCGGCTCACGCGGTTCTCCGTGTATCCGGCCGCAGCTGCAGGCGCACAGCGTCCGACAGCCCTGCTCGCTCGCGCCGCCGGATCCCGTGCGCGCCGGCCCCATGGCAAACCTGCGACAGGAGGTTCATGCGGTCTCCCCGATCACGCGTACTTCGGGCGTCAGCCGTACGCCGTGCATGCGCTCCACCGTCTCCTGCACGTGGCGCACGAGCGCCTCCAGGTCGGTGGCGGTCGCCTGGCCTTCATTGATGATGAAATTCGCGTGCTTGGTCGAAACCGAGGCGCCGCCGATACGGCAGCCCTTGAGACCTGCAGACTCGATCAACTGGGCGGCGTGGCCACCCGGTGGATTCGTGAAGACCGAACCGCAACTCCAGTCGCCGATCGGCTGCGCCTCGTGGCGCCGTTCCAGCAGTTGGCGGATGGAATCGGTGCTGGCATCCGGCCGTGGCTCGAAGCGGAAGGTCGCGGCGAGAAACCATTCCCCGGCGACCGGCGGCGTGACGCTGCGATAGCTGAAACTGTATTCGGCTGCCGCGCGCGTGTGCCGCTTGCCGCCACGGTCGATGACCTCCACTCGCATGACGAATGGCCAGGTTTCGGAACCCCAGGCACCGGCGTTCATCGCGAGCGCGCCGCCGACCGTGCCGGGTATTCCGGCGAAGAAATCGGCGGGGCCGAGCTGCCACTTTGCGCACTGCCGCCCCAGCCGCGCGCAGGCGACACCAGCCTCGGCGCGCACCATCAGGTCGCCGACCCGTTCGAGCGCATTCAGGATCCCGTGCACCGAGATGACGACGCCGCGGATACCACCATCGCGCACCAGCAGGTTGCTGCCGAGACCGACCCAGGTGACCGGTACGCTGGGCGGCAGCCGGGACAGGAATTCGGAGAGTTCGTCGGCGCTGGCGGGCGCGAACCACGCGTCGGCCGGCCCGCCGACACGCCAGGACGTGTGGCGCGACATCGGCTCATCGCGCTGCACCCTGGTCTCGAAGCCGGCGGGTATGGCCAGATTCCTCACCGCCGCACTCCCGCCGCCAGACTTGCCGGCAGCTCGTGGGCGATGCTGCCAATGCTGCCTGCCCCCATCGTCAGGATTACATCGCCGTCCGCGACCAGGCCCGCGAGCGCGCCGGCGAGTTCGCCCACCTGTTCGACAAAAACCGGCTCGATCTGGCCGCGGCCGCGCACCGCGCGGCAGATGGCGCGCCCGTCGGCATTCGCTATGGGCTCCTCGCCCGCCGCATAGACCTCGGTGACGACGAGTGCATCCGCCGTCGACAGCACGCGGCCGAAGTCGTCGATCAAGTCATGCGTGCGCGTGTAGCGATGAGGCTGGAAGGCGAGCACCAGCCTGCGGCCCGGCCAGACCTGGCGGGCGGCTTCCAGTGTCGCCTCGATCTCGGTCGGGTGGTGACCGTAATCGTCGACAATCGTGACCTGCCCCGCCGCGGTCTGCACGTCGGCGACGGTCTCGAAACGGCGTCCAATACCCTCGAAGGATTCGAGCGCGCGCTGGATGGGTTCGTCCCCGATCTCGAGCTCGGACGCGACCGCAATCGCAGCGAGCGCATTGCGCACATTGTGCAGGCCCGCCAGATTGAGCGTCACGCGCAGGGGTCGGCGCCCTTCACGCAGCACATCGAAGCGCGTGCGTGCGCCCAGGCGCTCGAGCCGGGTCGCGCGCAGATCCGCATCCTCGCCGAGCCCGTAGCGGATCATCGGCCGGCCGACCAGTGGCAGCAGGCTGCGAATTTCGGCATCGTCGCTGCACAGCACGGCCAGCCCGTAGAACGGCAGGTTGTGCAGGAATTCGACAAAGCTCTGGCGGAGCTTTTCGAAATCGCCGCCATGCGTGACCAGGTGATCGTTGTCGACATTCGTGACGACTGCTATCACCGGCTGCAGGTGCAGGAATGAAGCGTCGCTCTCGTCGGCTTCCGCGACCAGGAAACGGCCGGTGCCGAGACGCGCATTGCTGCCGGCGCTCTTCAGCTGCCCGCCGATCACAAAGGTCGGATCCAGCCCGCCCTCCGCCAGCACGCTCGCGACCAGACTGGTCGTGGTGGTCTTGCCGTGCGTGCCCGCGACCGCGATGCCCTGACGGAATCGCATCAGTTCGGCCAGCATTTCCGCGCGCGGCACGATCGGGATGCGCGCCGCCCGCGCCGCAACCAGTTCGGAATTGTCCGCAGCGACCGCGGTCGAGACGACGACAACGTCGGCGCCGGAAACCTGCTCCGGCGCATGGCCGGTGAATACGCGCACGCCCATTTTCTCCAGTCGCGCGGTGACGGCGTTGGCCCGCAGATCCGACCCTTGTACCCGGTAGCCCAGATTGACCAGCACCTCCGCGATCCCGCCCATGCCGGCTCCGCCGATGCCGATCAGGTGGATCAGGCTGATGCGGCGCATCCGGTCGCTCATGCGCGCTCTCCTTCAGCCGCGAGGCAGAGCGCCGCGACGCGCAAAGCGGCATCGGTGACTGCGACCGAGCGCGCGCTCTCCGCCATCGCCAGGAGTCTCGCCCGGCCCGCCGACAGCAGCTCTGACAGCTCCGCGGCGAGTCGCGCCGGTGCAAGGCCCGGCTCGGCAACCACGCGCGCGGCCCCCGCCTGCTCCAGCCACGCGGCATTGCGGCTCTGGTGATCGTCGACTGCCGCCGGAAATGGAATCAGGATCGCCGCGACACCGGCGGCCGCCAGTTCCGAGACTGTGAGCGCGCCTGCGCGCGCGACGACGAGATCCGCGGCGGCGTAGGCGCCGGCCATGTCGTCGATGAACGCCCGCACGTCGGCCTGGATCCCGAGCTCGCGGTACGCCGCGGCCGTCATTTCGCATTCACGGGTGCCACTCTGGTGCAGCACGCGCGGTTGCAGCGCAGGCGGCAGTGCCGCGATCGCCTCGGGCAGCAGCCGATTCAGGGCAGCCGCGCCCTGGCTGCCGCCGAAAACGAACAGCTGCAGCTGACCCACGCGTCCCGCGAAGCGCTCGCCGGGCGGTGCGAGTTCAGCGATTTCCCGGCGCACCGGATTGCCGACATGGACGGCACGGTGACGACGCGCGAAACTGCCGGGAAATCCCTCTGCGACGCGTGCGGCGAATGCTGCGAGCCAGCGGTTCGTCATGCCGACAACAGCATTCTGCTCATGAATCACCAGCGGCGTGCCGGCCAGCCAGGCGGCGATGCCGCCCGGCCCGGAAGCAAAGCCGCCGCAACCAAGCACCACGCCCGGCCGGCGGC
>JBAQWM010000343.1:0-10462 GCA_049298915.1 Steroidobacteraceae bacterium
GTTCGAGGATCTGCAGCCACTCATTCGTTATCGCGTCGTCCTCGAGCCGCTCGATCCGGATGTCGACGGCGCCGCTGCAGCCCATACCCAATCCCCAGACCGAATCGTCTGCGAGATCGTAGCTGACGATGACCGGCTCGCCGGTGGCGATGACGCGCGCGGCCGCCTCGGCCACGGCCGGTTCCAGACAGCCGCCGGAGAGCGCGCATTCGTACGTCCCGTCCCGACGCACGAACATTTGCGTGCCTTCACGCCGGTAGGCACTGCCTTTCACCCGCACAATCGTGGCCAGGGCAGCGGGCTCGCCGACCGCACGCGCCTGGCGGATCGCCTCCAGTAGCCGTTCGGTCTCGCGCCGGTCCATGCCAATTACCTTATCCGAGAATCCCCGGTCGGCGAGCAATTCCGTTGCCTTCGACGCCACCGACCTTCCGACCCAGCGGCTTCACGATCTGCGCGCTGCGTCCTCTTCGGCCTCGCGTTCGAAGTCGCGTGTCTTGACGCCGAAGCGTTCGCAGAGGGAGCGGTTGAAGGTGGGGGTTACCTTTATCCATCGTCCTTCGAGCCACAGCTCGGTGAACCCGTGGTAGGCGAAGCCGAGCCGCGCGGGTATGCCGGCAGCACGGGCCGCGGCGGCGAGCAGGACAGCCTTGGAGATGCCGAGGCCTCTGCCCTTCTCAGTGGCTTTCTCCACGTCAGTTTGCGCGTCGCCTGCACGTTCACTCATGAGCGCGACCTCAATACCCCGGGGGTCGATCAATGTACACGAACGGCCCGAGACCACGGGCGAACTGTTGGCGGCACTGCCGCAGGCCGTCTGGGACCGTGAGATCCGCCCCTGAAGTGTATGGCATTGTCATTGTGCAGATCGTCAAGGGCGGATGACGCAGGACAGGCTCATGAATGATGGTGCTTTTCTGGATGCCACGGCGCAGGCAGCTCTTGTGCGCAGCAAGGAGGTTTCGCCGACAGAAATGGTCAGCGACGCGATTGCGCGCATCGAACGCCTCAATGCCGGACTCAATGCGGTGATCACATTCCTTTTTGAGCAGGCCCTGGAGGCGGCCGCCAGGGTCGATCTGGATGCGCCATTTGCCGGAGTTCCGTTCTTGCTGAAAGACCTGGTGGCGGATTGCGCGGGCGCACCGCGATCCGATGGTTCGGGCTTCCTGGCCGGCCGCCATATTTCGCCCCGCGACAATGAACTTGTGAGCCGTTTCAAGAGAGCGGGCCTGATCGTCGTGGGTAAAACGAATACCTCGGAGTTTGGCCTGATGCCAACAACCGAACCTCGGCATTTTGGCCCGACCCGGAATCCGTGGGACACGAGCCGGGGTACGGGTGGTTCCAGCGGTGGCTCATCTGCGGCCGTTGCCGCGGGCATGGTGGCCGCTGCACACGCCAACGACGGCGGCGGATCGATCCGGATTCCAGCCTCATGTTGCGGTCTGGTCGGCCTGAAGCCGACGCGCGGACGCAATAGTCTGGCGCCGGACATGGGCGATATTGCCGGTGGCATCATCTGCGAACACGTTGTGACCCGTTCAGTGCGCGACAGCGCCGCGATCCTGGACGCCACGGCCGGATCAGTATCCGGCGATCCGTACACGTTGCCCTTGCCGGAACGCCCATTTGCTGCAGAAGTGGGTCGCGATCCGGCGCGCCTGCACATCGGGCTCGGAACAGTGGCCCTGACCGGTGTGCCAGCACATCCGGACTGCGCTGCTGCAGCGCGGTCCGCGGCACACCTGTGTGAAGCTTTGGGCCACGATGTCGAGGAAGCATCACCGGTGGTCGAAAGCAGCCAGCTGTTCAGGTCCTTTGGCGGGGTGATGACCGGATATCTGGGGTGGTCCATCAAGGCCTGGGTGCGGCGCACCGGCTTCACGCCTGTGGAAACCGATTTCGAACCCGCAACCTGGCGGATGTATCAGCAAAGCCTGGCGCAAAGCGGGGGCGACTACCTGGTGGCCTGGCAAGCCCTGCAGCAGAGTTGCCGCGATTTCGCGGCATTCTTCACTGATCATGACATCTGGCTCACGCCGACCCTGGTCCAGCCGCCCGTGCCTCTGGGTTATTTCGAATACACGCATGAAACACGCAAGCAGTACATCGATCATCTTGGCCATTTCACCGGCTTTACGCTGATTGCCAACGCGAGCGGACAGCCGGCGATTTCGCTGCCATTGCATTGGACCGACCGCGGATTGCCGATTGGCGTGCAGTTGACGGGTCGTTTTGGCGACGAGGCGACCCTGATCCGCCTGGCGGCTCAACTGGAACAGGCCCGGCCCTGGTCGCAGCGTCGCCCGCCGGCCAACACAGCACCATGACCCGCCGGATCAAGGCGGAGGCCATCACAAAGGTCCTGACCCGCCTGCCGTTCGGCCACCTGGCGTTGGCTGTGTTCGCGGCGGTTGCCGTGCTGTTGCTGGCTACCACGTACGACTCGGCGTCTTACACGTTGGCGTCCGTTTCGACGCAGCGTCTGGAAGCCTGCCGGTCACGTTGATGTTCATCGAGGGTGGCATCAAAGTCGTGCTGTCCGCCACCATCGTGTTTTCGCTGCCGCTGATCGCCATTGGCGTACTGATGTGCATGTCGCTGATGAAGATACTGCGCGAGGACGAGCGGCGGGCCGGCGGTATACCTGCCTGGGAGACCGGACTCGCGCAACGAATTTGCCGGGGGAACCGGGTGGGCGGATACTTGTCCATCGATCGGAGGTTGCGACTCTGTCCAGACAACGACATCGGCTGATTGCGCGCGCGCTGGCGCTCGCGCTGCTCTTCGCGCAATTCGGAGCGCAGGTCCACGCCCATGCGCATCTGGCCGCGAATCAGGGCCTTCCGGGCTCGATGCAGAGTTGCACAACCTGCCTGTCCTTCGCGCCTGTCACGATGGCCGTCGGCGGCGGCCAGCATGTGGTGCTGATCGATGCCTGCGTGCCGGAACCCGCCCTGCCAGCCGCCACGGCATCAATCCCCGACTCCTCTCCATTCTCCGCATTCCAGCCCAGGGCACCGCCCCCGCTCCTCTAGGCCAATGACCGCACGGCGCGCTCGCGCAGCCGTGTCCGTTGAGTTGCGAGGAGGACCTTCTCATGACGAGGATATTGCCCGTTGCGGCGCTTATGGCGCTTGCCGGTGCCGTGCCACCCGCGGTCGCGGCGGCTGCCGACGAAGTCGCCGAACTGCGCGCCGAATTGCAGGCGCTGAAGAGTGAATATGCGTCGCGCGTCGGGTCGCTCGAGGCACGGATCGCGCAGCTCGAAGCGGTACCCGCTCCCACCCCGACACCGACCGCGCAGGCGCCATCACGCCCTGCGGCAGCATCGCATCCTGCAGCGTCAAACTTCAATCCGGCAATTTCGCTGGTTCTGGCAGGCACGTACACCGACATGTCGCGGGACCCGGAGACGTGGCGCATCGCCGGATTCATGCCGAGCGGCGGCGAGGCAGGTCCGGGCGAGCGCAGCTTCAGTCTCGGTGAATCCGAGCTCGTATTCACCGCAAATGTCGATCCGTACTTTTCGGCGACCATGATCACCGCTATTTCGGGTGAAGACGAGATCGCAGTCGAAGAGGCTTATTTCCGCACGCTGGCCTTGCCGTCTGGCTTCACAGCCAGGGGCGGACGATTCTTCTCCGGTCTGGGCTATCTCAATGAAGTGCACGCGCATGCCTGGGATTTCGCCGATCAGCCGCTCGTCTACCAGGCATTCTTCGGCAATCAGCTGGCGCAGGATGGCCTGCAGCTCAAATGGCTCGCACCCGCCGATTCCCTGGTCGAGTTTGGCGCGGAGATCGGCAATGGCCAGGCATTTCCGGGCACGCGCCGCAGGCGCAACGGTTTCAATGGATCCACCGTTTTTGCGCATGTCGGGGGCGATCTCGGCACATCCGCGAGCTGGCGGGCCGGAGCGTCCTGGCTCGAGCTGCGCGCCGAAAACCGGGAATTCGAGGACCTCAATGAATTCGACCTGCCGGTGCTGAATTCCTTTACTGGCAGGTCGCGCACCTGGGGAGCGGACGCGATCCTGAAGTTGGCGCCGGGCGGCAATTCCGCCGATCAGCAGCTGAAGGTTCAGGCCGAATACATGAGCCGCCGGGAAACCGGTGAACTCGCCTACGATGTGGAGGGACTGGGCCTCGCCGATGCCTATCGCAGCGATCAATCCGGCTGGTATCTGCAGGGTGTGTTCCAGTTCCGGCCGCGCTGGCGCGCTGGTATGCGATACGACTCGCTCGATTCCGGTACGCCGCGCATACGACTGGTAGATGACGGCAGCCTGCCGCCCGGGGCGTTTCCATTGTTGCTGGCAGCGGACCCGGACCGGATCTCGGTGATGCTCGACTGGAGCCCGAGTGAATTCTCGCGGCTGCGCGCGCAATACGCCTGGGACGGAGCTCGCGCGGAGGGCCAGCGCGACCGGCAATTCCGCCTGCAATACCTCCATGGCATCGGCGCACACGGCGCTCACAAGTACTAGGAAGCTCCGTCATGCTCAAATCGATTCGAGGCGTCATCGCGCTGCTGATTTTCCTGGCCGGTGGGCAGGCAGTGGCTACTGTCAGGATCCTTGCAACCACGGCCGACTGGGGTGCGCTTGCGACCGAACTTGGCGGCGATCGGGTCAACGTATACGTAGCCACCACTGCCCTGCAGGACGTGCATCGGGTCGACGCCAGGCCGAGCCTCGTCGCCCGTGCCCGCACGGCTGATCTGGTCATAGCCAACGGGGCGGAACTCGAGATCGGGTGGCTGCCCATCCTCCTGCAGGAGGCAGGAAATCCCCGGATCCAGCCAGGGTTGCCCGGATATTTCGAGGCCGCAGCTGAGCTCAGGCTTCTGGAGCTCCCGTCAAGCCTTGATCGTGCACTGGGCGACATTCATCCGCAGGGGAATCCGCACCTGCAACTTGATCCGCACAATATTTCGGTCATTGCGAACGCACTCACCGCCAGGCTCGCCATGCTGGATGCCGCCAATGCCGACTACTACAGGCAGCGCGGCAACGATTTCGATGCCCGCTGGACACGGGCGATTGCACGTTGGGAGCAGCAGGCTGCGCCGCTCAGGGGATTGCCGGTAGTCGTCATGCACCGCGACCAGGTCTACCTCTGCCACTGGCTTGGCCTGCGCGAAGTCGCCGCGATCGAGCCGAAGCCCGGGGTTCCGCCCAGCGCCCGCTACCTTGGCCAGCTGGTGGCGAAATTGGCCGAATCGCCGCCCCGGCTGATCCTCCTGAATGCGTACAACGGCCCCAAGGCGGCCAACTGGCTCTCGGAACGCATTCATGTGCCGGTCGTGACCCTGCCATTCTCGGTCGGCGGCACGGCCGAGGCGAAAGACCTGTTCGGGCTCTTCGAGGACACCATCAATCGCCTGCAGGGGGCGATCCAATGAATCTGCTGACCACCGACCTCAGCATCCTGTGGCCGGCCCTGATCGCGGGCCTGCTGGTCACCGTATCCCATGTTCCGCTCGGCCAGCAGGTGCTGGCGCGCGGAATCGTGTTCATAGACCTTGCCATCGCCCAGGTTGCGGGACTCGGCGTCATCGCGGCCAGTCAGTTCGGCCTGCCGACGGATGGCTGGAGCGCGCAGTTGGCAGCCGGTGCCGCGGCGCTGGCCGGCGCCATCCTCCTGACGTGGACGGAGAAAAAGCGCCCCGACGTCCAGGAAGCCCTGATCGGCATCCTGTTCGTGCTGGCGTCGACGGCGCAGATCCTGTTGCTCGCAAACGATCCGCACGGCGGGGAGAACCTGAAGGATCTGCTCGCGGGCCAGATTCTCTGGGTGTCAGGCGATCATCTGCTGCGCACGGCGATACTCACCGCAGTCTTCTCCGTCCTGTGGTTTATCTGGCGCGAGCGGATCGGCCGGGTTGGATTCTACGTGCTGTTTGCCATTGTGGTCACGGCGTCGGTGCAGCTCGTCGGCGTCTACCTGGTGTTCGCGACGCTGATCATTCCTGCGGTCGCGACCTGTCGGCATTCCGGAAGTTGGCAGCTCGGACTCGGCTACATGCTGGCCGTCGGGAGCTATGTCGTCGGGCTCGCCGCCTCGGTCGTCACGGATCTTCCGTCGAGTGCGGTAATCGTCTGGGCAATGGCGGTGATCGGCCTGTTCCTGCACCTGAGCGGCAGTCGCAGCATCGATCGATGAGAATCAGAGGCCAGGACCCGAACATAAACCCTTGCGTACGAGCAGGGTCATTCCTCCCCGATGTCCTCCTGCCAGACCTGCGGGTTGGCGCGGATGTATTGGTCGAGCATCGCGATGCACTCGGCCGATTGCAGATCGACCACTTTTACGCCATTTTCGCGGAGCCAGATCAGTCCCCCGCCGAAACTGACCGACTCGCCGACCACGACGCTGCCGATGTTGAACTGGCGCACCAGGCCGCTGCAGTACCAGCAGGGCGCAAGCGTCGTCACCATGATCTTGTCCCGGTAGGAGCGCTGCCGGCCCGCCTTTCGAAAGGCATCCGTCTCGGCATGGACCGAGGGATCGCCCTCCTGGACCCGCCGGTTGCGCCCGCGCCCGATCAGGCTGCCATTGCCGTCGAAGAGCGCGGCGCCGATCGGGATTCCTCCCTCGGCGAGGCCGAGACGCGCCTCTTCCATGGCGACCCGCAGCATGGCCTGGTAATCGGTTGCCAAGCCGGTCACTTGCGCATCGGGTTGTTCGGGTGTGTCGTCCAGTCCTGCTTCCTGTCTTCAACCGGCCTGCCGGTGCGGGTGTCGACGCCAGAGGTCAGTCTTTCCATCGTGATGCAGTCGGGGACCGGGCAGACGCTGACACAAAGGTTGCAGCCGACGCATTCCTGGTCGATGACTTCGAACCGGCGCTCGCCTGCGACGGTGTGCGTGATCGCCTGGTGCGAAGCATCCTCGCAGGCGATGTGGCAGCGGCCGCACTTGATGCAGAGTTCCTGGTGGATGCGTGCCTTCACGACGTAATTCAGATTCAGGTACTGCCAGTCGGTGACGCTCGGCACCGCCCGCCCGACCAGCTCCGGAACCGACGTCATGCCCTTGTCGCGCAGGAAGTGGCCGAGGCCGCTCGTGAGGTCGTCGATGATCTTGAACCCGTAGACCATTGCCGCGGTGCAGACCTGGACATTGCTCGCGCCCAGCGCCAGGAAGTCCACCGCGTCGCGCCAGTCCGTGACGCCGCCGATGCCGGAGATCGGCAGGCCCTGCGTCTCCTTGTTGCGCGCGATCTCCGCGACCATGTGGAGCGCGATCGGCTTGACGGCCGGTCCGCAATAGCCGCCGTGCGAGCCCATGCCGTCGGTCGCCGGGTAGATCGTCAGGCGGTCGTAATCGACCCGCATGATCGAGTTCAGCGTGTTGATCAAGGACACCGCATCCGCGCCGCCCTGCATCGCCGCCTTTGCGGGACCGAGGATATTGGTCACATTCGGCGTCAACTTGATGATGACCGGCACGCGCGCGAATTCCTTGCACCACTCCGTGGCCTGCTTGATGTATTCGGGCACCTGCCCGACCGCCGACCCCATGCCGCGCTCGGACATGCCGTGCGGGCAGCCGAAATTGAGTTCGAGCCCGTCGGCGCCGGTATCCTCGATCATCGGCACGTACCTGGCCCAGCTCTCGCGATTCATCGGCAGCATCACCGAGACCACCACCGCGCGATCCGGCCAGTCCCGCTTGATCTGGCGGATTTCCTGAAGGTTGGTCGCCAGCGGCCGGTCGGTGATCAGCTCCACGTTGTTGAAGCCGATGACACGCCGGTCATTGCTGTAGAGCGCGCCGTAACGCGGGCCGCTGACATTCACGATCGGCGGGTCCTCGCCGAGTGTCTTCCACACCGCGCCGCCCCATCCCGCCTCGAATGCACGATTGACGTTGTAGGCCTTGTCCGTCGGCGGCGCCGAGGCGAGCCAGAAGGGATTCGGCGATCTGATGCCGAGAAATTCCGAGCTCAGGTCGATTCCGCCATTTCCCCGCACCGCATTGTTCATGGCTGTTTCACCCGCCCGATCTCAGGTATGCGTCCATCGCCTGCGCGGCCAGCTTGCCGTCCTGGACGGCAGTGACCGTCAGGTCCTTGCCGCCTGCAATGCAGTCGCCGCCCGCCCAGACATTGTCGAGCGCCGTCTTGCGATTCGCGTCCACGGCGATGCGGCCGTCCCTGAGGCGCAGAACCCCGGCTGCCGCACCCAGTTGATCCCAGGGGACTTCCTGCCCGATCGCCTTGAATACGATGTCTGCATTCAGGGCAAAGGTCTCGCCCGTCCCCTCCAGCCCGCCGTCGGGGCCCACGCGCGTGTACTCGAATTCGACGCGCGTCACGTGCGTCCTGCCGACCAGCCGCACCGGTCGCGCCCAGTGCTTTATCCGGACGCCGCTCTGCTGCGCGAGTTCCTGCTCGAAGCGGCTGGCGCCCATCTGTTCCCGGCCGCGGCGGTAGACGATCGTGACGTCCTCCGCGCCGAGCCGCTTGCTCTGGACCGCGACATCGATGGCAGTCATGCCGCCGCCGATGACTACAATGCGCCGGCCGACCGGCAACCGGCTCTTGTCGGCGGCCTGACGCAATTCGGCGATGTACCTGACGGCATCGATGACTCCTGGCATGTCCTCTGATTCGAGTCCCAGCCGGTTAACGCCGGCGAGTCCGACCGCGAGAAACACCGCGTCGTAGCCGCGACTCAACTCGGCGAGCGAAAGGTCATGGCCAAGTGCGACGCCCGTCCTCACCTCGATTCCGCCGATGGCAAGGATGTATACAACCTCGCGCTGGGCGAAATCGTCCACGGTCTTGTAGGCCGCGATCCCGAATTCATTGAGGCCACCCAGTTTTCCATCGCGGCTCATGATCGTGACCGCATGGCCCAGGCAGGCCAGCCGGTGGGCGCAGGACAGCGCCGCAGGGCCGCCCCCGACCACGGCGACGCGCTTGCCGGAAGGCTCCGCCCGCCCGAACAGCTGTGTTCCCGCCTCCAGCACCGGATCCGTCGCGTAACGCTGCAACAGGCCGATATCGACCGGCTTTTCTTCATGGTGATTCCGGACGCAGGCCTCTTCGCACAGCACCTCGGTCGGGCAGACCCTCGCGCACATGCCGCCCATGATGTTCTCGGAGAGTATGGTGCGGGCCGCGCCTTCGATATCGCCGCTGCGAATCGACTGGATGAAGCGCGGGATGTCGATACCGGTCGGGCAGGCCGTGGTGCAGGGCGCTGCATAGCAGAAATAGCAGCGGTCCGCGGCGATCAGCGCCTCTGACTTCGACAGCGGCGGATGCAGGTCCGCAAAATTCTCTTCGATCTCGGCGGCGCTCAGCCGGCCCGGGATGACGTCGGGTTGCGGGCTGACCATGCGATCAGCGCCGCTGGCGCTTTACGGCGCTCGGCCTTGCGAGTTCGGACTGCTTCCTGAACGCATCGTAGTACGGCGCGAATGGCGGGCGGTCCACATGGCGGCCTGCGCCACGCTCGACCCTCAGGTCCCCGTTCGCGTACACGACTTTGCCGGCGCTGACCGTATGCGATGCAGAGCCCTGGACCGTCATGCCCTCGAAAATGTTGAAGTCGACATTCTGGTGATGCGTCTGCGCGGAGATGGTCTTGCTGGCCGCCGGATCCCACACGACCATGTCCGCGTCGGCGCCGACCGATACGCTGCCCTTGCGCGGATAGATGTTGAAGATCTGCGCGGCGTTCGTCGAGGTGACTCGCACGAATTCGTTCATCGTCAGGCGCCCGGTGCCGACGCCATGGTGCCAGAGCACTTCCATGCGGTTCTCGATGCCCGCCGTCCCATTCGGGATCTTCCGGAAATCGTCACGGCCCGCGGCCTTCTGTGGAGCGCAGAAACAGCAGTGATCGGTCGCCGTCGTCTGCAGGTTGCCCGCCTGCAGTCCGCGCCACAGCGCCGCCTGGTGCTCTGTGGCGCGAAATGGCGGACTCATTACATGCGCGGCCGCGCGATCGAAGTCCGGGTCCCGGTAAACCGAATCGTCGATCAGCAGGTGCCCCGCCAGCACCTCGCCGAAAACCCGCTGACCTTCATTGCGCGCGCGCGTGATCGCCTCCAGCGCCTGGCGCGACGATACGTGCACCACGTATAACGGCACCCGCAGCACTTCAGCGATCCGGATTGCGCGATTGGCGGCCTCGCCTTCGACCTCCGGTGGGCGCGACAGCGGATGGCCTTCGGGTCCGGTGATGCCTTGCCGGAATATCTGGTCCTGCAGCCGATAGACGAGATCGCCATTCTCGGCATGCACGGTGACAATGGCGCCGAGCGTGACCGCCTTCGAGAAGCTGTTCACCAGCGTCTCGTCGTCCGCCATGATCGCGCCCTTGTACGCCATGAAGTGCTTGAAGCTGTTGACGCCGTGGTCACGCACCAGCGACTCCATGTCCGCGCTCACGGTCTCGTCCCACCAGGTGATCGCGACGTGGAAGGAATAGTCGGCGACGG
>JBAQWM010000344.1:0-2295 GCA_049298915.1 Steroidobacteraceae bacterium
GCAAACACGTCGCGCCGCATCGCCTTGATGACGTGGCGGCCCACCCAGCCGGGCGCGAATACCGCCAGAAAATCGCCGATGCCGCGGACCGTGAACAGGACGATGATGCCGCCCGGCACCAGCAGCAATACCCGCTGGTCACGCTCGACAAAGGCACCGTCCAGGAATTCCTTGACCAGCCAGGCGAGGCCGGTGTCGACCGCCGCGAACATCACCATGCCGACGACGCCAAGCAGGAACATCGGCCAATGCGGCCTGGCATAGGCCATCAGCCGCAGATAGATCCTGAGGCCGCTCCGGTTCAGCGGCGGCAGGTCGGGATCAATCTTCCGCTTGCTGGCTGACTGTTGCAATGTTGACCTGCGTGAAGCCGAGGCGCGCGGCCACGTCCATCGCGGTGACGACGGATTGATGGGTCGCGCGCGCGTCGGCCCGAATCGTCACCGGACGCCCGGTCTCGCCGGCGGCCACTTTCTGCAGTGCGGCGCGCAGCGTAGCGCGCGAATTGTTGATCAGCGTGAACTCGTTGACGCGGTAACTGCCCTGCGCGGTGATCGTGATTACCAGCGGGTCCAGCGGCGAGTCGGCCTGCGCAGCATCCGCCGCAGGCAATTCCACGCGCAGTCGCCCTTCCTTCACAAAGGTTGTTGCCAGCATGAAGAAGATGACCAGCAGCAGAACGACGTCGATCAGCGACGTCATGTTCAGCTCGGGATCATCGCGCCGGGTGGTGCCCAGCCTCATGACGCCGCTTCACGCCGCCGCTCGGGCGCAAGCGAATGCGCACCGGTACGGTCAAAGGCCTGCACCAGGCGGGTAGCCTCCTTCTCCATGTCCACGACCAGCGCGTCCACGGCGCCGCGCAGATAGCGGTAGGCGAACAGCGCGGGGATCGCGACGATCAGGCCGGCCGCGGTCGTGATCAGCGCCTCGCCGATGCCGCCGGACAGGGCACGCGGATCGCCCACGCCCGCCTCGGTGATTGCATTGAATGCCGAAATCATGCCGGTCACCGTACCGAGCAGTCCGAGCAGCGGCGATATCGCGGCGATCGTGCCGAGCGTGTTCAGGAACCGCTCCAGTTCGTGGACCACGTGGCGCCCGGTGTCCTCGATCTGCTCGGTCATGATCTCGCGCCCGTGATTGCGGTTTGCAAGGCCCGCGGCGAGCACCCGCCCCAGCGGGGAATTGCGCGCCAGCGCCTCGATGTGCCTGTCAGTCAGGGTCCTGGTTTCGACCAGTTTCCAGACGCGATCGGTCAGTTCGCGCGGAATCACGCGCTTGCGCTGCAAGGTCCAGAGACGCTCGATCACGATGGCGACCGCGACCACCGAGCACAGGATGATCGGCACCATGACAAGGCCGCCCGCAGCGATGATTTCCCACATGCGGCAGCATGATACCGTGGCCGCTCTGCCGATGCCCTGCCGGTTCAGCGGGTTGCGACCCTGCGCCACCAGCGCCGAGTGGCGAGCCGGTCGGCCCGGATCCGGATGCCACCGGGCGTGGACGCGAATTCGACCGTGACCGCGCCGGCCGTGGCGGTATTCAGCACGAATGCGCCGGCGGCGCGCCAGTCGGCGATGACGGCCGCAGCGGGCAGATTCCAGCGATTGCCGAAGCCGGCCGACACGATCGCGAAGCGCGCGCCGGTGGCGGCGATCAGCCGTGGTCCGGACGATGTACGGCTGCCATGGTGCGGCACCAGCACGACATCGGCGGCCAGCAACTGCGAAAGAAGCTCCTGCTCCGCGTCGGCTTCGGGATCTGCCAGCAGCAGTGCGCTGCCGCCGGGCGCGGCGATCCGAAGCGCGCAGGAATTGTCATTGTCGCCGCCGTGCCCGCGCTCCGATGGATGCAGCACTTCGAATGTGACCCCGTCCCAGGACCAGGCCTCGCCGCGGCGACAGGGCCGGGCGCTATCCGGTGTCTTCACCCCCGGACCGACCAATGTCTCGGCGACCGGAAATGAATCGAGCAACAGTCTGGCGCCGCCGGTGTGGTCGCGATCGTCGTGACTCAGCACCAGTCGATCGATGCGGCGTATTCCGCGTGCATGCAGCCACGGCAGCAGCGAGACGCGCGCCGCTGCAGAACCGGTGCGCCAGCCCGGACCGGTATCGAAGACCAGCACATGCTCGCGGGTCTGCACGACGCTCGCGAGTCCCTGCCCGACGTCGAGGACGGTCAGTGTCCAGCCATCCCGATCGGGGCGCGCGGCCTGGCCGAACGCGATCGCCATCAGCATCGCCCCGGCAGCGATGCGCAGGCCGTTGAGCGGGAGCAGCAATGCAG
>JBAQWM010000345.1:0-4396 GCA_049298915.1 Steroidobacteraceae bacterium
GTTTTGCAACGCGGAAAACCTTGCGGCGCGCGGTGAAATAGCCCTTGGCCTTCTTGAGCACTTTCTTGTGCCGGCGTCCTGCTATGACGCCACGCTTCACTCTTGCCATTTCACATTCCTCCTCTCAGCTGGCGTCAATGATTCGGAAGCATGCGTGTCACGCGCCCGACATCGGTCTCGTGCACCATGGTCGAGCCGCGCAGCTGACGCTTGCGCTTCTTGGTCATCTTCGTGAGGATGTGTCGGCGGTTGGCCTGGCCGCGCTTGAAGCCTTTCGCAGTCTTGCGAAAACGCTTCGCCGCAGCCCGGTTGGTCTTCAACTTGGGCATCGGTCTCTCCTTTTTCTGACCTCTTCACACCGCTTGCGCGGGCTGGAGGCGAATCGGCGGCTGGCCGCCGGTCACTTCTTCTTGGGAGCGATCACCATGGTGATCTGGCGCCCTTCCATCGAGGCCCCCTGCTCGACCGTGCCATGCTCGGCGAGGTCGACCACGAGGCGGTCGAGGATCTTGCGCCCGATCTCCGTGTGAGCCATCTCCCGGCCACGGAACCGCATGGTTACCTTGGCCTTGTCGCCTTCGGTCAGGAACCGGATCAGATTACGCAGCTTGACCTTGTAATCCGCCAATTCCGTGCCTGGGCGAAACTTCACTTCCTTGAGCTGGATCTGCTTCTGTTTCCGTTTCGCCGAGTGGGCTTTCTTGTTCTGCTCGAACAGGTACTTTCCAAAGTCCATGATCCGGCAGACAGGCGGCTCTGCGGTCGGCGAAACCTCCACGAGATCCAGTTCATCAGCGAGCGCCTTCGCGAGGGCCTCGCTGCGAGTCATCACGCCGACCTGACTGCCGTCGGCGCCGATCACGCGTAACTGTGGCGCAAGGATCTCCTCATTGCGCCTGACGCGTTTGGTTGTCGAAATACTTCAGTCCTCCAAATAGCGACGGCCGCGGCTCGCCGCATCCTGGGCGATCCGAGTGGCCACCTCTTCCAGGGGCATGGCACCCAGATCCTTCCCGGAGCGCGTGCGCACGGCCAATGACCTGGACTCAACTTCCCGATCGCCTGCCACCAGCAGGTACGGGACACGCTTCAGCGTGTGGTCGCGGATTTTATAGCCCACTTTCTCGTTCCGCAAGTCGATTTCTGCGCGAAGCCCCTGATTTTTAAGGAAATCGGTGGCCTCGTTCGCGTAATTGGCCTGCTTTTCCGAGATATTCAGTACGACCGCCTGCACCGGCGCCAGCCAGGTCGGCAATTTACCCGCGTGATGTTCGAGCAGGATGCCGAGGAAGCGCTCCAGCGAACCGAAGATCGCGCGATGCAGCATGACCGGCCTGCGCTTCTGGCTGTGCTGGTCCACGTACGCGGCATCGAGCCGTGCCGGCAGGTTGAGATCCACCTGCCAGGTGCCGCACTGCCACTCGCGGCCGATCGCATCCTTCAGGACGAACTCGAGCTTGGGACCGTAAAACGCGCCCTCGCCCGGGTTCAGCGTGAATTCCACGCCGGCGGCCCGGGTTCCGGCCTGCAGCGCATTTTCCGCGCGGGTCCAGACTTCGTCGTCACCCACGCGTTTCGGCGGCCGGTCGGCGAATTTCACCTTCACATCGTCGAAACCGAAGTCGCGATAGATGGACATCAGCAACTCGATGCCGCGCACCGTCTCGTCGGTGATCTGGTCCTCGGTGATGAAGATGTGCGCATCGTCCTGGGTGAATGCGCGCACGCGCAGCAGGCCGTGCAGGGCGCCGGACGGCTCGTAACGATGCACCTTGCCGAATTCGGCGTACCGGATCGGCAGTTCCTTGTAGCTGTGCAGGCCCTGGCGGAACACCTGCACGTGACCCGGGCAGTTCATCGGCTTGATGGCGTAAACGCGCTCGTCCGGCGTCTGCGTCAGGAACATGTTCTCGCCGAACTTCTCGACATGCCCCGACTGCACCCACAACTCGCGGTCCAGGATCTCGGGGGTATTGATCTCCTGGTAGCCGGCATCCGACTGGCGTTCGCGCATGTAATTGATGAGCTGCTGGAACAACGTCCAGCCGTCGGCGTGCCAGAACACGGCGCCCGGGGACTCTTCCTGGAAATGGAACAGGCCGAGTTCCCTGCCGATGCGCCGGTGGTCGCGCTTCTCGGCCTCTTCGAGCCTTTGCAGGTAATCCCCGAGCTGTTTCTCGTCCGGCCAGGCGGTGCCGTAAATCCGCTGCAGCATCGCGTTCTTCGAGTCGCCGCGCCAGTAGGCGCCCGCGACCTTGGTCAGCTTGAAGGCGCCGAGCTTGCCCGTTGATGGCACATGCGGCCCGCGACAGAGGTCTTCCCAGTCGCCCTGCCCGTACAGCGATATCTGCTCGCTAGCCGGTATCGCGGCGATGATCTCCGCCTTGTAGTGCTCGCCAATCGCTTTGAAGTGCGCGACAGCCGCGTCGCGCGACAGCACGCGCCGGTGCACGGGCTGGTCGGCCTTCACGAGTTCATGCATCTTCGCCTCGAATTTCTCGAGATCCTCCGGGGTGAAGGGTCGCTCGAACGCGAAGTCATAGTAGAAGCCGTCCTCGATGACCGGGCCGATCGTCACCTGCGCCTTCGGGTAGATCGATTGCACCGCCTGTGCCAGCAGATGTGCGGTCGAGTGGCGGATAATCTCGAGGCCTTCGGAATCCCTGGCGGTGATGATCCGGACTCTGGCGTCCCGGTCTAACACGTGCTGCAGGTCGACCAGCCTGCCGTCGACTTCGCCCGCAAGCGCTGCGCGCGCCAGACCCTTGCCGATGGCGGCGGCAATCTCGGCCACGCTCACCGGACGGTCGAAGGGCCGCTGGCTGCCGTCAGGAAGCGTGATGTTGGGCATGATTCCTATTCTCTCATGCAGCGCGACTGGCTAATTGCCGGCGCTGTAGATTTTCGTTGCCCATAACCAGCGACTTCCTTTCTTCCTGAGCTCGATCAGGCTCCGGGCCATGAGTTCATCGATCACATCCCAGTGGGCCAACAATTGACTGTCGAGCGGATACCATTGTTCGGCTAGCAGATCAACGCTGGCGAAATGCCTGGCAGCTGTGTCCAGGATCCGTTCTGCCCGGGAAAGTGTCAGGACCGGGAAGAAAATCCGTCCCCCGGGTGCGAGAAAATCCGGCGCCTGCGACAGAATGCTGATGATCCAGCGGGCGCCGTCCTCCCCGGCATCGCTGTGGATATTCGGCGGATACCACGGCGAATGCCGCGCGATCTGCTCGGCCATGCCTGCGACGTCATCCACGATGACATCGAATTTCATGCCTGCCCAGGGCTCGAACAGGCTGCCGCACCTGCATTCGATGGCAAGTCCATTCACTTCGGCATTGCGTCGCGCCAACCGCACCGCCGCCTCGCTGATGTCCGAAGCGTGGATCGCGGCCTTCGGCAGTATCAGCTTCGCCAGCGCCACGGCGACGATGCCGCTGCCGCAACCGAGATCCAGCGCCGAAGCTGCGCTTGGATTGACGAACTTTCGCACCGTGCCCAGCAGCAGGCTGGTCGTGCTCGTCGGATAGAACACTTCCGGGCTGGTCGTTACCGCGATCCCATGCGTGTCGCCGAAATTCCTGTCCTGGTATTCGAATCTGTCAGCCGGCCCGCTGGTCATTACCCTTCCCCTTGACCAGGCATCCGGAGGTCATGAATTCGTATCGATGCCAGGGTCGCCGGGAAGTATAGCCGGGTCTCTCGTGAATCCTGGTGGGCGCGACAGGGATCGAAGTGACCTGCCTGGCAATTTGAGGACCCGATTTTCGGAACAGCAGATGGTCAAGATCCTGCGCGAGGCCGACGCAACGGCCGTGGTCGAGGTGGCCCGGCAGCACGGGAACAGCGACCAGACGATCTACCTGTGGCGTAAGCGATTCGGCAAGCTTGAGGCGGCGTACGTGAAGCGGCTGCTGCATCTGGAGCAGGAGAACACGAAGCTCAAGAATCTGGACAGTCCCGCGCGGCGCGCGCGGAAACTTGAAGGCAAGCGATTGCGGAAGGACCGGAAGCGGTTGTGTGCCAAGTCGGTGCTCGACTGAGCTTTAGTCGCCTCGCGACGTTTCCGCGGAAACGTCTTTTGCGCGGTTTGATCGCTGCATCAGTCCATCGACAGCGAGTGTGTAGTCCAGCCGTTCACCCTGCCAGCGGGTGACTGCTGTGTGCGGGGTGATCCGGATCTGCCGCGCCTGGTGCGCCGCAACCAGTTGCATCCAGTCGAGCTGCCGCCCGGTTCCCGGAACGTGGCTTTCGAAGGACTGCCCGTCCGGTCGGATGAACCGGAATGCGCCATCATCCAGCATCTGCACCACGACCTTCCCTTCGTGCAGCAGCCGATGATGGAAACGGCACAGCAAGACGAGGTTGGAAAGCTTTGTTTCGCCACCCTGCG
>JBAQWM010000346.1:0-3750 GCA_049298915.1 Steroidobacteraceae bacterium
CAGCAAGCACAGCCAGGTCGTGCAGCGCGAGCTTGGCTCGCATCTGCCGACCTTTGCCGAGGGCGTGCGCGCCGCGATGCGCGAGGATCCCGACGTGATCCTGGTCGGCGAGTTGCGCGACGCCGACACCATCGCGATGGCGATGACCGCCGCCGAGACCGGCCACCTCGTGCTCGGCACCCTGCACACGACCAGCGCCGTGAAGACCATCGACCGGATGATCGACGCGCTGCCGGCAGAGCAGCGCGAGCAGACCAAGAGCTTTCTCTCACAGAGCCTGCTCGCGGTGATAACCCAGGTACTGGTCCGCAGGCCCGAGAACCGCGGTCGCAAGGCGCTGTGCGAGATCATGATCATGAATCGGGCGATCGCCAAGCTGATCCAGACCGACCAGACCCACCAGATTCCTGCGCAGGTGCAGACCGGCCGCGAACTCGGCATGCAGCTCATGGATCAGGCGCTGCTGTCGGCCATCAAGGCGAAGGAGATCGATCCCGACGATGCATTTTCCTTTGCGACCGACAAGCGCCAGTTCGCCAAGTACGTGGTGGATCGCAGCCTGCTGCCGCGCATCGAGACGCTGGAATGAGGCTGCCCTAGCGTGGCGCACATCGACGAGTACCTGCACGAGGTCCTGAAGCGGGACGGGTCCGACCTGCATTTCATGGCGGGCGATCTCCCCCGCGTCCGCCAATACGGAAAGCTGTCAAGTCTGAGGGACAACCCGCTGACGGCCGACTTCGTGCGCGAGGCCCTGTACGAGATCATGCCGCGCAAGGCACTCGAGCGCTTCGAAACCCGCGATGGCACGGATTTCGCCTACACACTCGGCACGGTCGCGCGGTTTCGCGTCAATATCATGCGCCAGCTGAATGGCATGGGCGCCGTGTTCCGGGCCATACCATCCAAGGCCCAGACACTCGAGCAGCTGAACATGCCCGAAGCGGTGCGCAATCTCTGCAAGGCAACGAGCGGGCTGATTCTGATGACCGGCAAGACCGGTTCCGGCAAATCCACGACGCTCGCGGCGATGATCGACGACCTGAACCAGCGGCTCAAGGGCCACATACTGACGATCGAGGACCCGATCGAGTTCGTGCATCCGCGCAAGAACTGCCTGGTCAGCCAGCGCGAGGTCGGGGTCCACGCAGAGTCCTTTTCGAGCGCACTGCTGTCGGCATTGCGCGAGGACCCGGATGTCATACTGGTCGGCGAGTTGCGCGACCTGGAAACTATCGGCACCGCGATCACCGCGTCCGAAATGGGGATCCTGGTCATGGCGACCCTGCACACGAATGGCGCCGGGGCGACCGTCGACCGCATGGTCAACGCATTCCCGCCCGACAAGCAGGGTCATGTGCGCACGATGCTGTCGACTTCGCTGCGCGGTGTCGTATCGCAGCAGCTGATCGCGCGCAGGGACAAGCCCGGTCGCGTGGCGGCCATCGAGGTGCTGATCAACACACCCGCGGTCTCGAATCTCATCCGCCAGGGCAAGATAGACCAGCTGGAGACCGCGATGCAGGCCGGCACCTCGCTGGGCATGCGGACGATGGACGTCGCGATCCAGCAGCTGCTGGATTCCGGCGTGATCAGCGGCAGATCAGCCTACGAGAAGGCGATCAACAAGCCCAAGTTCGAGGACGGCAAGGAACTCGACTAGCCAGCCGCTCAGGGCATAATGCATGGCTCATCCCTGGATCCGAGTCATGACCCGCCGCATCCTCGTCACCAGCGCACTGCCCTATGCGAATGGGCCCACGCACCTCGGCCACATGACCGAGCACGTGCAGACCGACATCTGGGTCCGGTGCATGAAGCTCTCGGGTCACGACTGCCTGTTCGTGTGCGCCGACGATACTCACGGCACGCCGATCATGCTGAAAGCGGAATCCGAGGGAATCACGCCGGAGCAGCTGATAGCGCAGGTCGGGGCGGAGCGCCGCCGTGATTTCACCGATTTCGGCATCGGTTTCGACAATTACTACACGACCCATTCGGAGGAGAACCGCCGGTTGACGGTGCGCATGTACCAGGCGCTGGTCGCCGCCGGCCATATCGTGCGGCGCGTGGTACGCCAGGCCTATGACGAAAAGGCGGGCATGTTCCTGCCCGACCGCTATGTCAAGGGCATCTGCCCGCGTTGTCAGGCGCCCGACCAGTACGGCGACAGTTGCGAGAACTGCGGCGCGACCTACACGCCTTCCGACCTGCTGGATCCGCAGTCCGTCATATCGGGCACCACCCCGGTGCAGCGCGAGTCGGAGCACATTTTCTTCAGGCTCGGCGATTTCGAGGCAATGCTCCGGAAGTGGACCCGCTCCGGCAGCCTGCAGACGGCGGTCGCCAACAAGCTCGACGAGTGGTTCGAGGCCGGACTCAGGGACTGGGACGTCTCGCGCGACGCGCCATACTTCGGCATCGAGATTCCCGACGCGCCCGGCAAGTACTTCTACGTGTGGCTCGATGCGCCGGTCGGCTACATGGCGAGCTTCGAGAATCTCTGCGCGCGCCGCGGCCTCAATTTCGACGACTACTGGGGACCGGACAGCCGGACCGAGCTCTATCACTTCATCGGCAAGGACATCCTGTACTTCCATGCGCTGTTCTGGCCGGCGACACTCGAGGGCGCCGGTTTCCGCAAGCCGACCGCCGTGCATGCGCACGGTTTCCTGACGATCAATGGCGAAAAGATGTCGAAATCCCGCGGCACCTTCGTCACGGCGAGAAAGTACCTCGAATTACTGCCGCCGGATTATTTCCGCTACTTCCTGGCGGCGAAGCTGGGTGCGGGGCTGGACGACATCGACATGAACCTGGACGAGTTCGCGACCCGCATCAATGCCGAGCTGGTCGGCAAGTTCGTCAACATCGCCAGTCGCTGCGCGGGCTTTATCCATCGCGGTCATGGCGGCCGGCTCGCCGCATCATTGCCGGAGCCCGGCCTGTACCGGGAATTCGTCGAGGCCGCCAGATGGATCGCCGCCAGTTACGAGGCGCGCGAATATTCGGCGGCGGTCCGGGAAGTCATGGCCCTCACCGACCGGGCCAACCTTTACATCGACCAGCGCAAACCGTGGCTGGCCGCCAAGGACCCGGCACGCGCGGCTGAAGTCCAGGCAGTCTGCACCCAGGGACTCAACCTGTTCCGCGTGCTGATGACCTGCCTCAAGCCGGTCATGCCGTCCATGGCGGAACGCGCGGAGGAATTCCTCGGCAAGCCGGTGCGGCTCTGGAGCGACATCGCGGAACCGCTGCTCGATTCAACCATCAAGGAATACCAGCCGCTCGCGACCCGCGTCGATCCGGCGCAGGTACGCAAGCTGGTGGAGACACCGATGACCACGACCGAAGAGATCAGTGCCGAGGAATTCGCACGCGTCGACTTGCGGGTTGCCCGCATCGTGTCAGCCGCAATCGTCGAGGGCGCCGACCGGCTGCTGCAGCTGACCGTCGATCTCGGCGGCGACCAGCGCACGGTGTTTTCGGGGATCCGGAGCGCCTATGAGCCCGGCCAGCTGGTCGGACGGCATGTGGTCGTGGTCGCGAATCTGAAGCCGCGCAAGCTGCGTTTCGGAATCTCCCAGGCGATGATCCTGGTTGCAGGCGCCGAAACCGGCGACGCGATGTTCCTGCTGGGACCGGATGAAGGCGCAACTGCCGGCATGAAGGTCAGCTAGCGATGCTTGCAGAGCGCATCGATGCCCTGCTGCCACAGACGCAGTGCCGGCGCTGCGGCTTCGACGGCTG
>JBAQWM010000347.1:0-4575 GCA_049298915.1 Steroidobacteraceae bacterium
GCCATTTGCCGCACGCGGTGGCGACGGAATCGCCTGCCACTACCCGCTGCAGCCGGGGCAGCCGTGAACCCCCTGCTGGAGGCTCGGGACCTGACCGTGAGATACGCGCAGGCCGGCGTATCCCGGCGACGCGCAGTGGTGGCGGTCGACCAGGCCAGCTTCACAATCGCGGCCGGAGAGATGCTTGGCCTGGTCGGCGAATCCGGCTGCGGAAAGTCCACGCTCGCGCGGGCGATACTGAGGCTGGTGCCGCTCTGCGCTGGCGAGGTGCATTGGCTCGGGCGGCGCGTGGACCAGCTGGGCAGAAAGGCATTCCGCGGCCTGCGGCGCGAACTCCAGATCGTGTTCCAGGATCCGCATGCCTGCCTCGACCCGCGCATGACCATCATCGAGAGCGTCGCTGAACCGCTCCGTTCCTTCGAGCCGGGGCTGTCCCGTTCCGGGCGGGCTGCGCGTGCCGCCGCCCTGCTTGACACAGTGGGGCTTGGTTCCGGACTTCTGGAGCGGTACCCGCACCAGGCCAGCGGCGGCCAGTTGCAGCGCGCGGTCATTGCGCGTGCGCTGATCGTCGATCCGCGCCTGGTCGTCTGCGACGAACCGGTCAGCGCGCTCGACGTATCCGTGCAGGGACAGATCGTCAATCTGCTGGCGCGTATCCGGCGCGAGCGCGGACTCGCGGGTCTTTTCATCAGTCACAATCTTGCCGTCGTCGCAGGCCTGTGCGAGCGAATCATGGTCATGTATGTCGGGCGTATCGTGGAAATCGCGCCGCGGGCTGTACTGCTGCCCGCGCCGCTGCATCCCTACTCGCGGATGCTGCTCGATGCGGTGCCGCGCATCCAGCCGGCGCCACGACGGCCGGTGCCGGCAGTGCCCATCGGGCCTCCCGATGCGCCAGCGGCTGGCTGCGTTTTTGCTGCGCGCTGTCCCCACGTCATCACGCGTTGCCGCGTGGAGGCCCCGCAGCTCCTGAGCTCTGGCTCCGGACGGCTGGTCGCATGCCACCGCGCCGCGGAATGGCCGGGGGGCCTGGCGCCGGCCACGGCCTGAGTGCGAGTCGCGTGGCGCATCCACTGATCCACCCGCTGGGGTAGTCTGCCGGGCGTGATGCCGCATCTCCGGACCGATGGCTGGCTGCTGACGCAGAATCTGCGGCAGTCGCGCATCCTGCGCCGCCTGCACGATCGTGCGCAATTGGTGGCGGGACATGAAGTGTGGGCCTCGGCCCGGCTGCTGCCATTCGACGCATGGCTGGAATCGCAATGGCGCGACGGCGCAGCGACGCGTCCGGAACTGCCTGCATTGCTGCATCCGGCGGCCGCGGAATGGCTGTGGCGGCAGCGCGCAGCGCGCGATGTGCCTGGTCTGATCGATCCGGCGGAACTCGCCGCGCGCGCGCGCGCAAGCTGGCTTCGACTTCGATCGTACGGCGGCGACATCGCTGATATTGAGCGCTGGCCGCAGACGCGCGACCAGCAGGCATTCCTGGCATGGGCGCAGGCGGTGGAAGCGGAACTGGCAGATCGCAATGTCCGCGATCCCTCGGACCTGGCGCGCGTCATGGTCGAAACACGCGCGCTGCCGGCGCCCGGCCCACCGCTGCTGTTGACGGGTTTCCGGCGTCTGGCGCCGGCCCAGTTGACGCTGATCGCGGCCCTGCGCGAGCGCGGCTGGTCGGTGGAAATCGATCAGCCGGCAGCTCCAGTTGCGGGCACCTGGCAGTACGGGGCCGCAGACCCGGAGGCGGAACAGGGTGCGGCACTCGCCTGGATCCGCACCAGGCTCGATCTCAAGCCGGACGGTATCCATGGGCTGATCGTGCCGGACCTCGCGGCGCGGCGTGGTGCCATCGAGAGGGCACTCGCGGCCGCGTTGCAACCGGAACTCGAGCTGCCAGGAGGAGCTGCGGTCGAACGCGTGTTCGATCTGGCGGGCGGTCATCCGCTCCACGGCCAGCCCATCGTGGAAATGGCATTGGCGCTGCTCGAGTTCGTGCGCGAACCGATCAGCTGGGTGACCGTGAGCCGGCTGCTGCGAAGCCCGCACATTGCCGGAGCGCAGGCAGAACGGAACGCCAGGATCCGGCTCGATCTCGAGCTGCGATCGGTGAATCCCAGCCTGCACTTGACGAGCTCTGAACTGGGGGCGCGCGCAGTGCGGGCCGGGGCCGAGGAGTTCGCTGCCGCCGTCGTCGCTGCGGTTGAATCCTTGCGTGGCAGGGTACGGCGCCGTGTGGGTGGCTGGGCGGAGACATTTGCTGCTTGTCTCGCTGCCTGGGGCTGGCCGGGCGGCCTGGGACTCGACAGCCATGAATTCCAGGCAGCGCGGGCGTTCGGCGAGAAGCTGCGTGAGCTCGCGCGCCTCGATGCGGTCGTCCCCGAACTCACGGTCCACGAAGCCGTGCGCGAATTGCGCCGCTTTGCCAGTGCTCCATTTCAGCCGGAACGCGGCGAACCCGCACTATTCGTTTTCGATTCGGTGGACGATCCCGGTATTCGCTTTGACAGCCTGTGGGTGGCCGGCCTGACCGCCGCGACCTGGCCACGGCCCGCGACAGTCGATCCGCTGCTGCCGATCGAGGTGCAGCGCAAGTTCGGGATGCCCGGGGTGACGGCTGAAGGATGCGTCATCGAGGCGCGGGCGGTGATGGGAGGCTGGCAGTCACAGAGCAGGGAACTCGTGCTCTCCTGGCCGCGCCTGGAAAACGATACCGAAGTGGATAGGTCGCCGCTGATCCCGCCCGCTGCGCGGCCATTGCCGCAGCAGCCGGCGTATCGCGGGCGGGATCGGCTGGCATTCGAAGCTGCGGCCCTGGAGCCGCTAGCGGTGGATCCGGCGCCTGCCCGCAAGCCCGGTGCCGTGCGGGGTGGCGCGCGCCTGCTCGAACTGCAATCGCATTGCCCGTTTCGCGCATTCGCGGAACTGCGGCTTGACGCCCGGCCGCTGGAGGAACCGCAGCCCGGTGTAGATCGGCGCAATCGCGGCACCATCCTGCATCGCGCGCTGCAGGGGTTCTGGTCCGAGACGCGATCGCTTGCGCGGCTCGCCGCGCTCGCACCAGAGGCGCGCAGGGACCGGGTGGTGGTCCAGGTGGACGCGGCTCTGCGCGCCTTGCTGCAGACCGGCACCAGCGAGCGCTCGCGCCTGCTCGAACGCGACTGGCATTGCCGCGCGATCGGGAATCTGCTGGAGATCGAACTGGCGCGGCCGGATTTCGTCGTTCTGGAGGCGGAACGCTCGATGCAATGCGAGCTCGGCGGGCTCGTGCTCAGGCTGCAGGTCGACCGCGTGGACCGCATCGGTGACAAGCTCCTGGTCATCGACTACAAGACCGGCAAGGCGTCACCTTCGCAATGGCGCGGCGCGCGCATGGATTCCCCGCAACTGCCGCTCTACGCCGTGCTGCATGCCGGGCAACCGAGTGGAATCGCCGTGGCGACGGTCACGGCCGCAGGCGCACGATTCCGCGGGATCGCGGGCGAAGCCGGCCTCATCGACGGCCTGCAGCCCGCCGGCCAGTTCAGGCTGACCGAGGACCATCAGGTCGGGTTCGAATGGCCAGCGATCATTCGCCGGTGGCATGCCTGGCTCGAGCAGCTGGCGCGCGATCACGCTGCCGGGCATGCCGAAGTCGATCCGAAACTCGCCGGGGACACCTGCCGCAATTGCCACCTGGGCGCGCTGTGCCGTGTGGAAGCAGTGGCGCCTGATGAACCGGAGGTGGAAGAGGGCGAATCCGATGAATGATGCTCTGCGCGCTGACGTGGAACTGCGCCGGCTTGCGACCACGCCCGAGCGCTCATTGATCGTTCAGGCGCCGGCCGGGTCCGGGAAGACCAGCCTGCTGACCCTTCGCTACCTGCGCCTGCTCACGGTCGTCGAGCGCCCGGAGGAGATAATCGCTGTCACATTCACGCGCAAGGCAGCGAGCGAAATGCGGCATCGCATTGTCGCGGCGCTCCACGCGGCGACGGGGCCGCCACCGCCACCCGGCGCAAAGGAACACGAGATCGAACTGTACCGGTTCGCGGCGGCGGCACTCGCGCGCAGCCGGGCGCGGGACTGGGGGCTTGAAGTCAATCCGGCGCGGCTGCACGTGCAGACGATCGACGGTCTCAACTACTGGCTGGCCCGGCGGCTGCCGATTGCGGCGCGCATAGGCCTGTCCGCATCACTGGTGGAAGACGCGCGGCCGCTGTATCTCGAGGCTGCCAGGCGATTTGTGGCAAGACTCGATGTCGACGGTCCGGCAGCGCCGCAGATCGACAGGCTCGCGCGTGCGCTCGACCACGATCCACGACAGCTCGCGCGGATGGTCGAGGGCATGCTCGGTGCGCGCGAATTGTGGCTGCCGAAACTGCTCGATTCAGGCGGCAAGTCCGACCTGCGCGCGGAAATTGATGGTCTGCTGGTGTCGGCCATCGAAGTGGAGCTGGAGCGCATCTTGAAGACGCTCGAAGCCTTCGATTTTTCGGCATTGCTGAATCTGATCAGCGCGACGGCAGCGGAGGGCGATGCCGAGAGCCCGCTGCAGCCCCTTGCCGGGCTGCCGACATTGCCGCCGGCAGCGGCGGG
>JBAQWM010000348.1:0-5856 GCA_049298915.1 Steroidobacteraceae bacterium
CCCGCCCGGACCTGCCAACCTCAACCGAAGTTGATGCGCGCCTCGAGGTTGGTGCGCGAGTCGGCGTTGTTGAGCGCCTCCTCGATGTCGATGCGCCCCTCGCGGTAGAGGTGCAGCAGCGCGACATCGTAATTCTGTATGCCGCGCTCGCTCGAGGCAAACATCGCCTCCTTGACGCCGATGACATCGCCGCGCTTGATCAGGTCCTGGATATGCGGCGTGTTCAGCATCACCTCGACCGCCGCGCAGCGCTTGCTGTTGCGGTCACGCACCAGGCGCTGTGAGACGATGGCACGGAGGTACTGGGACAGGTCGAGGAATATCTGCGCGTGCTGGTCGCGCGGGAACATGTTGATGATGCGATCGAGGGTCTCGGCACAGTTGTTGGCATGCAGCGTCGCGATGCACAGGTGGCCGGTGCCGGCCAGCGTGATGGCCGCATCCATCGTTTCCCGATCGCGGATCTCGCCGATCAGGATCACATCGGGCGCCGCGCGCATCGACGCGCGCAAGGCCCGCGCGAAGCTGCGTGTATCCAGCCCGACTTCGCGCTGATTGACGATCGACTTGCGATTCTGGTGCAGGAACTCGATCGGATCTTCGATGGTCAGGATGTGGTCGGAACAGTTCTCGTTGCGATGATTGATCATCGCCGCCAGCGTCGTCGACTTGCCCGCGCCGGTAGCGCCGACCATCAGCACGAGACCGCGCTTCAGCATCACGAGTTCACGCAGCGTGTCGGGTACGCCGAGCTGCTCGAGCCTTGGCGTGTCGACGCTGATGTAGCGCAGCACCAGTGCCGGGTAGCCGCGCTGATGGAACACGGCGGCGCGGAAGCGCCCGACACCGGGCTCCGAGATCGCGAAATCGATTTCGAGCTCGCTCTGGAAGTGCTCCAGCTGCTCGGCGCTCATCAGCGTGTACGCGATCTCGCGCACCATCTCGGCGGTCAGTACCTGCTTGTTGATCGGGTATATCAGGCCCTCGATCTTGATCTTGACCGGGGAATTGGACGTGAAAAAGAGGTCCGATGCCTTCTTTTCGGCCATCAGCTTCAGCAGCGGCTTGATATTGAACCGGCCCGGTTCGGCCTCGATGGCCACCACCGAGTCGGTCGCCGGCTCAGTAGGATGAGCCCTCGTTGGGTTCATCAATGATCCTCAATGTGCTTGTTGAATCCGCCTGCAGGCGGTCCTCGCGCTTGCTCTCGAGCTTGATCCGCAGCCGCAGTTCATTCTTCGAGTCCGCATTGCGCAGCGCCTCCTCATAGGAGATCTGCCTGGCTTCATAGAGCTCATACAGCGCCTGGTCGAAGGTCTTCATGCCGAGCCGGGTCGAGCGCGACATGACTTCCTTGATCTTGGTTACTTCGCCGCGGAAGATCAGGTCCGCAATCAGCGGCGTGCCGATCATGATCTCCATCGCCGCAATCCGGCCCTCATTCCTCTCGCGCGGGATCAGCCGCTGCGAGATCATCGACCGGATGTTCAATGACAGGTCCATCAGCAGTTGCTCGCGCTTCTCCTCGGGGAAGAAGTTGATGACGCGGTCGAGCGCCTGGTTCGAGCTGTTCGCGTGCAGTGTCGCGAGCACCAGGTGGCCGGTCTCGGCGAACTGGATCCCGTACTCCATGGTCTCGCGATCGCGGATTTCCCCGATCATGATGACGTCCGGCGCCTGGCGCAGCGTGTTTTTCAGCGCCGTGTGCCAGCTGTCGGTATCCACGCCGACCTCGCGATGCGTCATGACGCAGCCGCGGTGCTGGTGCACGTACTCGACCGGGTCCTCGATCGTGACGATGTGGCCGCGCGTCTTCTCGTTACGGTAGCCGATGATTGCTGCGAGCGTGGTCGACTTCCCGGAACCGGTCGCGCCGACCACGATCACGAGGCCGCGCTTGGACAGCACGATGTCCTTCAGGATCGCCGGCAATTCGAGTTCCTCGATGGTCGGGATCTTGGCATTGATCTGGCGGATCACACAGCCGGTCTGGCCCTGCTGCTGGAATGCGCTGACGCGGAAGCGGCCGATGCCGGGCGGCGCAATCGCGAAATTGGCTTCCTTGGTCGCGTCGAATTCGCGTGTCTGGCGGTCATTCATGATCGAGCGCACCAGCACCGCGCTCTGCTCCGAGGAAAGCGGCTGCTCGGTCTGGGGCCGGACTTCGCCGTCGATCTTGATCGCCGGCGGGAAACCCGAGGTGATGAACAGGTCAGAACCCTTGCGGTCGACCATGCGCCGCAGCAAGTCCTGCATCAGCCTGATTGCCTGTTCACGATCCATCCGGATCTCCTGCAAGCGGCGGGCCGCTTACACCGTGTCCTTGTTCTGCGCCTTGTACCGCGCCTCTTCCTTGCCGATCAGGCCCTTGCTCAGCATCTCGGCAAGGCACTGGTCGAGCGTCTGCATGCCCTGCGCCTGCCCGGTCTGAATCGACGAGTACATCTGGGCTATCTTGTTCTCGCGGATCAGGTTCCGGATCGCCGGCGATGCGATCATGATCTCGTGCGCCGCTATGCGGCCGCCGCCGAGGCGCTTCATCAGTGTCTGCGATATGACCGCACGCAGCGACTCCGACAGCATCGCGCGCACCATTTCCTTCTCGGCCGCGGGGAATACGTCCACGATCCGGTCGACGGTCTTCGCGGCGGAACTCGTATGCAGCGTGCCGAACACCAGGTGGCCGGTCTCGGCCGCGGTCAGCGCCAGGCGGATGGTCTCCAGATCGCGCATTTCGCCGACCAGCACGACATCCGGGTCCTCGCGCAGCGCCGAGCGCAGAGCCTCGCTGAACCCGAGCGTATCGCGATGAACCTCGCGCTGGTTGACGAGACAGCGCTTCGATTCGTGCACGAATTCGATCGGATCCTCGATCGTGATGATGTGCTCGGGCCGGTTGACATTGACGTAGTCGACCATGCTTGCGAGCGTCGTGGATTTGCCGGAGCCGGTCGGCCCGGTCACCAGCACGAGACCGCGCGGCAGCAGGCAAAGATCCTTGAACACCTTGGGTGCATTCAGGTCGTCGAGCGTCTTGATCTGCGACGGGATATTGCGGAATACGGCGCCGGCGCCGCGATTCTGGTTGAAGGCATTGACGCGGAACCGCGCCAGATTGGGGATCTCGAACGAGAAGTCGGTCTCGAAGAATTCCTCGAACACCTTCCGCTGCTTGTCGTTCATGATGTCGTACACCATGCTGTGCACTTCCTTGTGCGTCAGCGACGGCATGTTGATCCGCTTGATGTCGCCGTCCACGCGGATCATGGGTGGAACGCCAGCGGACAGGTGCAGGTCCGAAGCGTTATTCTTGACCGCAAAGGCCAAGAGTTGGGCGATATCAATAGCCATCAGTGCTCCCTGGCATGGCCCACAGACGTGTACCCCAGCGGCCAGCGGATGGCGGCTCGGGGACGAAGGCAGTATAGCCCCGACATGCGCAGACCAATATGTTAACCGCTCCGCAGAATCAGCCTGAAAGACCTGGTGATTTGTACCGGAAGATCGCGTCAGCCGCGCGCGCTGCAGGCCGGGACCCGGCTGCCATCCGGTTGATTGGAGTCGCCAAGTCGCAGCCGCTGCAGCGGCTCCTCGCGGCCGTCGACGGCGGCCTGACGGACATCGCCGAGAATTATCTCCAGGAAGCACGCGATCACATCGCCGCGTTGCAGGGCCGGGGCATCACCTGGCATTTCATCGGTGCACTGCAGAGCAACAAGACGCGGCAGGTCGCCGAGTTGTTCGACTGGGTGCACACGGTCGATCGACCCAGGATCGCCCTGCGCCTGGCGGAACAGCGCCCGCAGGGCCGGCCGCCGCTCGCGGTCTGCATCCAGGTCCGCCTCGGCGACGAACCCACGAAATCCGGCGTCGACCCCGCCGAACTGGCCGCGCTTGCGGCGGCCATTGCCGGGCTGCCGCGCCTCGCCCTGCGTGGCCTGATGACGCTGCCACCCGAGGAAACCGATCCCGGACGGCAGCGACACTGGTTCCGCGAGTTGCGACGCCTGCAGCTCGCGCTCAATGGCGCCGGGCATCGCCTTGACGTGCTGTCGATGGGCATGAGCGGCGATTTCGAATCCGCGATTGCCGAGGGCGCTACCCACCTGCGCATCGGCTCGGCATTATTCGGGCCGCGGGGCTGAATATGCGGCTGCGGCTACAATAGTCCCCTCCGCGCTGCTGACGGGCCCCGAATCACATGAAAGACGCCATCGATTTCGTCGTCGATTCCGTGCTGAACCTGGCGGTCTTCGCATTCCTGCTGCGATTCCTGCTGCCACTCGCGCGCGCCGATCTGCGCAATCCGGTTTCCCAGGCGATCCTGTCGCTGACCGGCTGGCTGGTGCTCCCGCTGCGGCGCATCCTGCCGTCGATGGGCCGTGTCGATACCGCCTCGCTGGTAGCCCTGCTCGCCGTGCAGTTCGCCGCGACGCTGATCATGTTCCGGCTGCGGGCGGGAGTGCTGATGCCACTGGTGCCGCTGGTCCAGAGCGGCCTGATCACGCTGATCGCCATGACGATCTGGCTCTATATTTTCCTGATCATCATCTATGCGCTGCTGTCAGTCATCGCGCCCGGCAGCTACAGCCCGGTGGCAGGCCTGCTGTCGTCGTTGTGCGAACCGCTGCTGCGGCCGCTGCGCAGGATCCTGCCCGCGGTCGGCGGCCTCGATTTTTCGCCACTGGTCGCGATCATCGTGCTGCGGGCCCTATTGTTCCTGATTCCCTGAAGATGGACGCATCCTGGCGCCACCACGAATCCGCGGGCCCGCGTATTCCGGCCCCGCGCGGTGAATCGGGCTCCCGACCGAGGGCTGCCGCGGGTCCTGGCCGCCCGGATGGCATGCCGGGCCTTGGTGCCTGCTGAAGTGTTGCCGCGCGCGCAAATTTTCGCGTTTGCCTGCCTGGCGGTCGCCGGCTGTGCCGACGATTCGAGAGTGCCGCCACCGGCGCCTGAATTTTCCGACCCGGGATTCGTGTCTGCCGGCGATGTGCGGCTCGATTACGCGCTGACACTGATGCGCGATCTGGATCCAGCGATTGCAGGCAGTTACGGCATTGTGCCGAGACCCAATCTAGCTTTGCTGGTGATCACGCTCGCGCCCGCAGAGGACGCCCGCAGCGAGAGGATCACTGCAGTGGAGCTCGAAGCGGAGGCAGTCACCCTGATCGGCGACCGCCAGCCACTGCCGTTGCGTCTTGTCAACGAGCACGGGGGTCCGAGCTATCTGGCAACGGTCACGGTGCGCCACCGCGAGCCGATCACGATCGTCATCAGGGCGCGGCCACGCGCCGACGCACGCGAAATCAGCGCCCGCCTGACCCGGGAGTTCCATCTGCAGTGAAAAATGGAATCCTCGCGCCGAGCCGCAAAATACGGCTCTAAATGGCGCTCGACTACTTATGTCACGGGATTTTCCGTGGTATCGTGCGCGCCGACATCTGATCAAGGCGGGACAATTCCGCCGCTGCCAAAACCACAGGAGACAACTCAATGGCGAAGAAGAACGCGGCTCCGACGAAGTCGCAGGTCGTATCAGCGGTTGCAGGCGCGACCGATCTCAGCAAGAAGCAGGTCGGCGCTGTGCTCGATTCGCTCAATGGCGTCATCAAGAAGGCGCTGAAGGGCGGCGGCGTGTTTACGATGCCTGGCGTCTGCAAGATGCGCGTCGTGAGGAAACCCGCCACCAAGGCTCGCGAAGGCGTCAATCCCTTCACCGGCGAGAAAATGATGATCAAGGCCAAGCCGGCCTCGAGGAAGGTGCGTATCCGCGCCCTCAAGAATCTCAACGAGATGGTCGGCTGAAGTCAGCCATCGGGTTGTAACCGGGGTACTGACGGGGCGGCCATGGCC
>JBAQWM010000349.1:0-10484 GCA_049298915.1 Steroidobacteraceae bacterium
GTCGATGCACTGCGCGCCAATGGCGTCGAGTTCCAGGATACACCGGACACGTATTATGAGGGTATCGAAGCGCGCGTGACCGGCCACCAGGAGCCGCTGGCAGGCATGAAGGAACGCCGCATCCTGATCGACGGTAGCGCGAAGGAGGGCATCCTGCTGCAGATCTTCACGAAGAATGTGATCGGCCCGATATTCTTCGAGATCATCCAGCGCAAGGGCAATGAAGGGTTTGGCGAGGGCAATTTCCGCGCGCTGTTCGAGTCCATCGAACTCGACCAGGAACGCCGTGGAGTGATTTGAGGTTGACGGCGCGGGATATCAGGCGATGACTTTATTCAAAGGCCTGCAGCGGCACCGCTGGACCGACCTCCCGGTGGAGGCGCTGAAAGGCGGCATCACCCGCCGGCTGATCTCGGCAGAACGCATGATGATCGCGCAGGTATTCCTGAGGAAGGGCGACGATGTCCCGAGGCATTCGCACCACAATGAGCAGATCAGCTACGTCGTGACCGGCAGGTTGCGCTTTCTCCTCGGCGAGAATGGCGAACATGAAGTCGTGGTCGGCGCGGGCGAGGTGCTGGTGATCCCGCCAAATCTGCCGCACGCCGCAACGGCGCTTGAAGACACGCTCGATGTTGACGTTTTCTCGCCGCCTCGCGAAGACTGGCTGAACAAGACGGACGACTATCTGCGCGACGACTCCTGAGAATCGGCCGGACGCGGTGCCGGCGGCGGCGACTGCCAGCAGCAGCCACAGACAATGCTGCGCGCAGGCGCTAGAGTATCCGGGTGGCACGAACTGACAAGAACACACCGCTCTGGTCGTCACATTTCGCGTTCTACCTGTGCGCCGTGGGCGGCGCGGTCGGCCTCGGCAGCATCTGGCGGTTTCCATACCTGGTCGGCAGCAGCGGCGGCAGCGCATTCATATTCGTATTCCTGCTTGCCTGCCTGCTGATCGCGATTCCGTTGCTGACCGCGGAATTCGCGATCGGGCGCGCGGCGCGGCGCAGTCCTCCGCAGGCCGCCGGCGTCGTCGCGCAGGCTTCCGGCCTGAGCACCCGCTGGAACGCCATCGGCGTGCTCGGCACGCTCGCGACATTCATGATCATGTCGTACTACACGGTGATCGCCGGTTGGGTGCTCGCCTACACGTGGAAAGTCGGTGTCGGGGCGCTGGGCGGACTCGATCGTCCGGAAATCGCCGCAATGTGGCGCCATTTCCTGGCGCGTCCGTGGGAAGTCGGCGCCTGGCATCTGGCGTTCATCGCGCTGGTGACATTCATCTCCGCGCGCGGGCTGGGCCGCGGTATCGAAGCCGCAAACAGGATCCGTGCACCGGCGCTGCTTGCGCTGCTGCTGGTACTGGTCGCATATGCCCTCGCGACGGGCGACGTGAAGAATGGCCTGGCATTCGCGTTCGCCCCGAATTTCGGGGCGATCTCGCCAAAAGTGGTCCTGGCCGCAATCGGGCAGGCGTTCTTCGCAACCGGTGTAGGCATGGCGATGATGCTGGCCTATGGTTGCTATGTCGAACGCGGCACCTCGCTGTTGCGATGCGCCATCATCATCGTCAGTTCGATCCTGCTGGTCTCGCTGCTGGCGACATTGATGATCTTTCCGCTGGTGTTCGCCTACGGCATGGATCCGGCACAAGGCACGGAACTGGTCTTCGAAGTCCTGCCGACCCTGTTTGCGGAAATGCCGGGCGGTCGCGTCATCGGGACGTTGTTCTTCCTGCTGCTGGTATTTGCTGCGCTGACGCCTTCGCTCGCGGGCATCGAGCCGCTGGTGGCGTGGCTGGAACAAGGTCGCGGATTCAGCCGGCCTCTGGCAGCCAGCATCGCCTGCGGCGCCAGCTGGTTGCTCGGCATCGGCTCGGTGCTTTCATTCAGCCTGTGGTCGGATTGGCGCCCGCTCGGCGGCCTACCGGTGTTCGCGCAGTCGACATTCTTCGGCGTGATGGATTACGCGTCTTCCAATATGCTGCTGCCGGTCGGCGCGCTTCTGATCAGCGTGTTCGTGGGATGGCGCGTCAGCAGCGCCATCGTTGCCGAGCAACTGCAGGAAGCCACGCCGCCTGGCCGGCGTGCCGTCGTGTGGCTGCTGCGGTACGTTTGCCCGGCTGCGCTGTCCATCATCCTGGCGACCGCGATCATCTGACGCGGGACTGCCGCATCCGCGCCCCAGCGCCGCGACCGGAGCGGTGCTCTCGAGCGCAAATTTCGCCAGTGGTTCAATGCCTTGCGCGACAGGCGCAGGCTCCGGTCCGGCCGCTGCTAGTCGTTTACCCGCCGGCCGCTGCCTGCGCGCCGGTCCTGCAACCGGTAGGCCTTGCGATCGCGCACCTGCGCGCGGCGGTCCTCAGCCCTGCGATCGTCATAGTGGACATAGCGACAGTCACAACTCGCCGCTTCGCAGCCGGGGAGCGGCAATTGCGGCGCCGACCCCGCCAGGAATCGCTGCCCATCGATGGCACGGACCTGCTGGCAACAATTTGAACTGAATCTGATGCTGACGCAGTGATAGGGATTGACGACGCGGCGATGCTCCATCCGGCCGGGCTGATCACGAAGCTGGGCGCTGATTTTCTTCCGTAAGATCCAGTCTGACCAACTGAATTGCATTAATGCTCCTGCCGGGTTCGTGAATGCGGACGCGGTTGATTGTAGACCTCGCCAGCAAACAAAAGTCAATCAGGTATTCGACAGTACAAGGGCAACTATATGTTAACCGAAGGCGCCCTGGCATTCGCAAAAAATCATCTATGGCCGATGCGGCCTCGACAGATATTCGCGTCCCTGCATTTCGTTGAGTCTGCTCGATGTGCGTCGAAATTCGAAGGCAAGCCGCTCGCCACGATATAGTTCCTCGGGCGCCGCGGCAGCTGCGGAAAGAATCAGCTTGACGCCGCGATCATAGAATTCGTCCACCAGCGTGATGAAGCGGCGCGCGGCATCGTCGGCGCCGGTATCCATGACCGGCACGCGACTGACGAATACCGTGTGATAGCAACGCGCAATCTCGATATAGTCCGCCGCGGACCGCGGTCCTTCGCAGAGGGCCTGGAACTCGAACCAGACCAGGTCTTCGGCCATTCGCAGTGCGCGAACCGGTCGGCCCAGCACGTCGATGGTCGTTTGCGAAACACCGGGCCCTTCCGCCATCCGCTCGAACTCGGCGGCCATGTTCGACTCGGCGTCCAGGACATCGGGCCCGCTGAACAGCTGGGTGCGCTCGAGCCGGCGCAGCCGGTAGTCGACGCCGCCATCGAGTTCCATGATCCGGCAATGGCGCTCGATCAGGGAAATCACCGGCAGGAAACGCGCCCGTTGCAGACCGCCACGATAGAGATTTCGGGGCGCCAGATTCGAGGTGGCTACCAGCGTCACGCCGTCCCTGAACAGCGCCTCGAGCAGCGCCGCAAGAATCATGGCGTCGGCGACATCGCTGACGGCGAATTCGTCGAAGCAGAGGACCTGCGCCTCCCGGGCGATGCCGGCCGCCACATATTGAAGCGGCGAGGGCTTGTCGCGGTGCTGCCGCAGCTCTGAGTGCACCCGCTGCATGAAACGATGGAAATGCTCCCGGCGTTTCTGCGCGAGCGGCAGTTCCGCGAAGAACTGGTCGGCCAGGAATGACTTGCCGCGGCCAACGCCGCCCCAGAGCCACAATCCGCGCAGCGGCCTCTGCCTTGCGCCAGGCAGCAGGCTCAGGCCTTTCCTGATCAGCGAGTGGCCGGTCTGCCGCACGATCAGGCGCCGTCGCAGATCCTCGAGTAGGCCGATCGCCCGGCGCTGCGCAATGTCGAGCGCGTCGCAGCCAGCACCGAGCAGGGCCTGGCATCGCTCAGCGAGCGGCTTGGAGGCGGGCAAACGGCTCAGGCCTGCAGTTCGGGACGGTTCTGGAAGTGCGCCAGGGCCCCGGGGTTCGCGAGAGCGTCCCTGTTCCCCACCGGGCGGCCGTGGATGGCCTCGCGGACGGCCAGTTCGACGACCTTGCCGCTGATGGTGCGCGGAACTTCCGGCACCTGGAGGATCAGGGCCGGCACGTGCCGTGGCGTCGTGTTGGCGCGTATCTGGCGGCGGATCCTTTCGCGCAGCGCGTCGTCCAGCATGAGACCCTCGCGCAGGCGGACGAAAAGCACGATACGGACGTCATTCTGCCAGTCCTGGCTGACGACTACGCTTTCCAGCACATCATCGAGTTGCTCCACCTGGCGGTAGATCTCGGCCGTGCCGATGCGCACCCCGCCGGGATTCAGCACCGCGTCGGAGCGGCCGAGTATCACGAGCCCGCCGCGTTTCGTCAGCACCGCAAAATCGCCGTGGTGCCAGATGCCCGGGTAACGCTCGAAGTAGGCGGCGCGGTAACGGCTGCCATCCGGGTCATTCCAGAATCCCACCGGCATCGAGGGAAATGGTGACGTGCAAACGAGCTCGCCGCGCTGCTCCGTCACCGGGCGACCCTGGTCGTCCCAGACTTCGACCTTCATGCCGAGGCCGCGGCACTGCAATTCGCCGCGATAGACCGGCAGCAGGGGATTGCCGAGCGCAAAACAGGACACGATATCGGTGCCGCCCGAGATCGAGGCGAGCGCAATGTCCGGGCCGATCGCATCCGCGACAAAATCGTACTGCTCGGGAGCGAGCGGCGAACCCGTGGACAACATCGTGCGAAGTGCCGCCAGGCCGTGCCGATCGCGGGGCCGGTAAGCGGATTTTTCGAGTGCCGCAAGGTACTTGGGGCTGGTGCCAAATTGCGTGATGCTCTCGTCGGCCGCCATCTCCCACAGCACGCACGGATCGGGGTGCAGCGGCGAACCGTCATAGAGCATGAGCGTCGCGCCGGCGGCGAGTCCGCTTGCGAGCCAGTTCCACATCATCCAGCCGCAGGTCGTGAAGTAGAACAGCCGGTCGCCGGGCTTGACGTCGGTGTGGAGCAGGTGCTCCTTCAGATGCTGCAGCAGCGTCCCGCCGGCCCCATGCACGATGCATTTCGGAACGCCGGTGGTGCCGGAAGAATAGAGCACATAGAGCGGATGATTGAATGGCAAACGCTCGAATGAAAGCGTTGCGCCTTCGCGCCCGAACCGCGAGAAGAGCACCGAGCCGGCGATATGGGCGATCGCGGGGTCCTCGCTTGCATAAGGCACGACCACGACACGCGATATGTACGGGAGTTTCGCGAGCACGCCGGCGACCGACGCCAGCGAATCGATGGTCCTGCCGGCGTAAAAATAACCGTCGGCCGTGAACAGGACCCTGGGCGCGATCTGTCCGAAGCGATCCAGCACGCCATTGATGCCGAAATCCGGGGAGCACGAGGTCCATGCGGCGCCGATGCTGGCGGTCGCCAGCATCGCGATCACCGCCTCGGGCAGGTTCGGGAGATATCCGGCGACCCGGTCTCCGGGGCGCACACCGGAGGCGCGCAGGCCGTCGGCAATGCGCGCAACTTCGGCGCGCAGGTCCCGCCAGCAGAGCTCGCGGCGCGCGCCGCGTTCGTTCCGGAACACCAGTGCCGGCTCCGAATCGGGTCCGCGCAGCAGATTCTCGGCGAAATTGAGCCGTGTGTCCGGGAACCAGCGCGCACCCGGCATGCGATCGCCGTCCACGAGCACCGGACCGCTGCGTTCGCCGGCGACCTCGGCGAATTCGTAAAGCCTTTCCCAGAATGCGGCAGGCTCATCCACCGACCAGCCATGGAAGTCGGCGTAATCGCCGGCCGGCGCGCCCCGCGCGGCCGCATATCCCATGAAGCGGGTCAGATTCGCATCCGCGATGCGCAGCACTGAAGGTGTCCAGATCGGCTGCTCGGCACTCATCTACAGATTCTGGTAGTTCGGGCCCGATCCGCCCTCCGGCGTGCTCCAGGTGATGATGCCGTAGGGGTCCTTGATGTCGCAGGCCTTGCAGTGCACGCAATTCGCCGCGTTTATCTGCAGGCGGCGGCCGCCATTGCCGTCATCCACCATCTCGTAGACACCGGCCGGGCAGAAGCGCTCGCAGGGATTGCCGAACTCCGTGACGCAGCGGGTGGCACAGATCGACGTGTCGGCGACCCTCAGGTGCACGGGCTGACTTTCGTCATGCACATTGCCGGCGTGGAATACGGCGCTGACGCGATCGCGTGGCGGCAACTCGCGCTCGCTCCAGTTGCGGGTGGGGGCAGCGGCGTCCGCGATGCGCCGCAAGGCCAGGTGATTTTCGGTGTGCGACAGTGTCCACGGGCTGTGACCGCCGGTGGCGGTCTCGAATGCTGCATTCGCGAGGCCGAACCAGAGACCGCGGTGGAAGCCCGGCTTGATGTTGCGCACGCGTTTCAGCTCGCGTCCGCCCGCCGAAGCGCGCCAGAGCGCGTCGAAGCCTTCGCTGCTGCCGTGGCCGGCGAGATGCTCCGCCGCGAGCACACCGCAGCGGATCGCCTGGTGCACGCCCTTGATCTTGGGCACGTTGAGAGTGCCCGCGGCATCGCCGACCAGCATCATCCCGGGCGCATCCATGCGCGGCATCGACTGCCAGCCACCGGCGGCTATCGTGCGGGCGCCGTAGGACAGGAGTTCACCGCCATCGAGCAGCGGGCGCACGCGCGGGTGATGCTTGAACTGCTGGAATGCCTCGAATGGCGCGAAACCGGGATCCTCGTAGTCGAGTCCGACGACGTAACCCACGTACACGCGATCGCGGTCCAGCTGGTACACAAAGCTGCCGCCATAGGTGCGGCGGTCGACAGGCCAGCCGACCGTATGCTGGATAAGGCCGGCTTCCGCGCGGCCCGGCGGTAATTGCCAGAGCTCCTTGAATCCCAGCCCATAGGTCTGCGGCGAGCAGCCGGCGTCGAGTTCTAGCCGCGAAATGACTTTCTTCGCGAGACTGCCCCGGCAGCCTTCGGCCAGGATCGTGGTGCCCGCGCGGATGTCCGCACCCGGCGCGTGATTCGGACCCGGATTGCCGTCCTGGTCGAGGCCCATGTCGCCCAGGCGTACACCCACGATGCGGCCCTGCTCGAAGAGCGCGTCGGTAGCGGCGAAGCCCGCGAACACGTCGACACCGAGCGACTCGGCGCGCAGCGCCATCCATGGAATCAGCAGGCCCAGCGCAATGATGAAATTGCCATGGTTGTGCATCTGCGGCGGATTCGGCAGGCGGATCGCCGACTTGCGCGACAGCAGCCAGAATTCATCGCGTGTGGCCGGCACGCAGATTGCGGGCGGCGATTCGCGCCACTCGGGCAGCAGCGCATCGAGCGGCGCTGGCTCCATCACGCATCCCGAGAGCATGTGCGCACCGATTGCCGCGGCCTTTTCCAGCACGCAAACCGTCAGTTCCGGCTTGAGCTGCCGCAGGCGGATTGCCGCGGCGAGGCCGGCGGGCCCGGCCCCGACGATGACGACGTCGTATTCCATGACATCACGATCGGTCATGGGATCTGTGCCACTCCCCGATGCTGGCGCTACTCATGCGTGCCGGCGCGATCCGCGCGACCCGCCATTCATCGCGGCGCCATCCGGATTGCACCGTCGAGCCTGATCGTCGTGCCATTCAGCATGTGATTGCTGCAGATGGCGGCGACGAGTGCCGCGTATTCCTCCGGCCGCCCGAGGCGCGGCGGGTACGGAACCTGTCTGCCGAGCGAATCCTGCGCTTCCTGCGGCAAGCCCGCCATCATCGGCGTCTGAAACAGGCCGGGGGCAATCGCGACGACGCGGATGCCGAACCGCGCGAGCTCGCGTGCGAGGGGAAGGACCATGCCGATGACCGCCGCCTTCGATGTGGCATAGGCGACCTGGCCGACCTGGCCTTCAAAGGCCGCGACTGATGCCGTGTGGACCAGGAGGCCGCGTTCGCCGTCCGCATCCGGCGCATTGTTCTGCATCAGCGCCGCCGCCGCGCGATCGACATTGAATGTGCCGACCGTGTTGATCGCCAGCACGCGCTGGAAAATGGCGGAAGGAAGCGGGCCGTCGCGTCCCAGCAGCTTGCCGGGCGTCGCGACACCGGCGCAGGACAGGGCCAGATTCAGGCCGCCCATCCATTCCGCTGCCGCGCCGACTGCGGATTCCACGGCCGGCTCGCTGGTGACATCGCAGTCGCGATAGCGCGCGGCATTGCCGAGTGTGGCCGCCGCCGCATTGCCAGCCTGCTCCTGCACGTCGAGTAGCGTCACCCTGGCACCCGCGGCGATGAGATACCTGGCGCTGGCAAGGCCGAGGCCCGAGGCCCCGCCGCTGATGACGGCCTTGACCTGATCCAGTTGCATGCGGTCCCTCCAGGGCGACAGTTTACAGACGTTGCCGGCGCCTGCTGCGAGCGACTGCGGCAGAGCCTAAATGCGCAATCCGCCGTCGACTTCGATCACGCGTCCATTCACGAACTCGTTGCGGGCTATATAGACCGCCGTGGAAGCGATCTCCGCCGGATCGCCGAGCCGCTGCAATGGCACGGCTTGCGTGACCCTCGCCACGATCTCGGGTTTCATGGAGGCGAGAATGTCGGTGGCGCAGAAACCGGGTGCTATGGCGACGCTGCGGATGCCGTGGCGTGCGAGTTCCTTGGCCCAGACCACGGTCATCGCGGCGACACCGGCCTTGGCGGCAGAATAATTCGTCTGTCCGGCATTTCCCTCGCGCGAAATCGACGAGATATTGATGATCAGCCCGCCACTGCCGAGGCGGATCATGCGTTCCGCCGCTTCGCGTGCGCACAGAAAGACCCCTGTCAGGTTGACATGCAGCACCGAAGACCATTGCGCGAGCGTCATTTTCGCGAGGATTTCCTGGTCTTGCGCCTTGACCAGCAGCGCATCGCGGGTGATGCCCGCGTTGTTGATCAATACGTCGAGCCGGCCGAATTCCGCCACGACGGCGTCGAGGCTTGCGATGACCCGCGCTTCATCGGCGACATCCGTCAGATAGGGCTTGGCACGCACGCCGAATGTCGCACACTGCGCGCAGGTTTCGGCGAGATCGACGGTGCTGAGGTCGAGCACGGCAATCTCTGCTCCCGCGGCCGCGAAGGCCTGCGCCATGGCCCGGCCGAGTCCCCGGCCGCCGCCGGTGATGACGACCACTTTTCCCTGAAGCTCCATGAATCCCCTTATTGCAGTTGCGAACAGGACTGCAGACAATGTAATGGGGACAGCACGTTAGCTGGTCTTGCGTCGCAAAACAACAAACTGCTCAGACCGACTCGATGTCAAACAGTACGGCGTCTGCATCGATGAGTTCGCCGGGCTCGACCAGCACCTTGGCGATCCGGCCGGCGCGCCCAGCCTTGATGGCGTGCTGCATCTTCATTCCTTCGACGATTGCAAGAACCGCTCCGCGCTCGATGGTGTCGCCTGCCTTGACGCGCAGCTCGACGACCCTGCCGGGCAATGGCGATGCAGGGTGCAGATCGGCATCCTCGATGCTGCGGTCGAATGGCCAGGCCGGTGCCAGCGTGATTTCATCTGTCTGCACACCGATGATCTGAAGTTGCGGGCCGTACTGGATCAGGATGATCTCCTGCGGGCCGGCGCCGGCGTCTACCTCGTAACGGTCAGGCCCTGCAGCCACCACGCTCCCGGCCAATGACTTGTCGTTCGCGCTGACTTCGAGCTGGCTGCCACGGCGCGATGCGCGCAATTGCAGGAAGTCCGGTGTGCGCAGACCGAACGCCTGGAGTCTGGAACCTTCCAGGCGCCAGCCGTCGCCGCGCGCCCACGGCGAGCCACGGTCAATGCGGCCAGCGGTTGCGCTGGCGGCGTGCAGCGCAAGTTCAGCCGCGAGCAGGAGCGCCTCGGGCGCGGGCGGGGCAGGGCGTGTAAGCGCTTCGAGTTCGCGATCGACAAATCCGGTGTCCACGTCGCCGGCGGCGAATGCCCGGTGCGCCGCAATCGCGCGCAACAGGGGCAGATTGGTCGTGACGCCGAATATTGCCGTGTGCGCCAGGCGCTCCCTGAGCGTCGCCAGGGCCGCCGGGCGGTCGGGTCCGCTGGCGATTACTTTGGCGATCATGGGGTCGTAATGGACCGTGATCGTGTCGCCATCCTCTACGCCCTGGTCGACGCGCCAGCTCGCGTCCTCGGGCGGATGCGCAAATCGCCCGATCCTGCCCGTCGAAGGCAGAAATCCGCGGCGCGGATCCTCGCTGTAGATGCGCGCCTCGATCGCGTGGCCGTACTGGCGCAACTGGTCCTGCGCCAGCGGCAGGCGCCCGTCCGCGGCGACCTGCAACTGCCATTCCACTAGATCGAGCCCCGTGACCGCTTCCGTCACCGGATGCTCGACCTGCAGCCGGGTGTTCATCTCCATGAAATAGAAGTCGCCATCGGCGCTGACGATGAATTCGACCGTTCCCGCATTCACGTAGCCGGCTGCCCTGGCGGCACGCACGGCCGCCGCGGTCATTGCCGCGCGCGTTTTTGCGTCGATGAATGGCGAAGGCGATTCCTCGATGATCTTCTGGTAACGGCGCTGGACCGAGCATTCGCGCTCGAAC
>JBAQWM010000350.1:0-4830 GCA_049298915.1 Steroidobacteraceae bacterium
CGGCCCAGCGGCGAATGCGTTTCTGGATCGCGCGCCCCCCGAGCCGCCGCCCGCCCTGGCCGACGAACAATGCCGCGACACCCGGTTTGACGATCGAGGCGCGCTCGGCAAGCCACGCGCGCAATACCCGGATCGCCTGCCGGCCGACCGGCAGGATGCGCGTCTTCGAGCCCTTGCCGAGCACGCGCACGGTGCGGTCGGCGAGATCCAGATCCACGACATCGAGACCCGCGAGTTCCGCCAGCCGCAGACCGGAGGAATACAGGAGTTCCAGCATCGCGAGGTCGCGCCGCGAGAGCGGATCGGCGGTGCCGCGTTCCAGCAGGCCCGCGACCTGGTCGACGTCCAGCGTCTTTGGCAGGCGCTTCGCGGCCTTCGGCGCGCGAATATCAGCCGCCGGATTGGCCGTGATCACGCGCTCGCGGATCAGGTAATTGAAGAAGCCGCGCAGCGCGGACAGCCGGCGCTGGACGCTGCGCGGCCCCAGGCCGTCGCGGTGTTCGCGTGCCGCAAAGCTGCGAATGTGGAAGTTGTCCAGCGTGCTCCAGCTGCCGATCCGTTCGGCGTCGCAGAAAGCAGCCAGCGCGCCGAGATCCCTGCGATAGCCCGATTCCGTATTCGGTGACAGCCTGCGCTCGGTCCGCAGGTGGGCCAGGTAGCGCTCGATCCAGGTGCCGGCGCCGGCCTGCATCAGTCCGCTGCGAGCGCGGCCGTTATCAACTCGCCGATGCGCTGCAGGAAATCCGTGCTCATGGTCGGATTGAAGCGCTCCGCGTCATGCGAGCCGCAGACCAGCAGGCCGAGCTGGCCCTTGGGGCCGAGCGGTACCAGCGCGACCGAGCCGATTTCGACGGAGCCCTTGCCGAACAGGAAATCGCGCTGCGAATCGCGCAACTGCCCGCAGCGCGGCTTGCCGGAACTGAATAGCGTGCCGAATGAACGCAGTTCCGGTGAGTCGGCCGCCACGACCCGCAGGAAGCGGGACTCGGGGACGCCGGCCGGCACGCTGGCGCTGGTCAAAACCAGCACCGATTCGCCAGCATCGAAGTCCTCGCGCAGCGACGCCTCGATGGTCCTGATGACCGCGCTGCGGTCGCCCGAGCCGATCAGCCGGCGCGCGATCGCGAATACCCGTGCGTCCAGCACGTCGTTTTCACGCGCGACCGCGACAAATTCCTTGAGCTTGCGCTCCAGCTGGCGGTTGCGCTCGCGCAGGACTTCGACCTGGCGTTCCAGCAGCGAGACGGTGGTTGCACCGCCGCGCGAGTCGGGAAGCCGGATCTTCGCGAGCAGCGCGGCATGCCGGTCGAAAAATTCGGGCGCCTCGGAAAGGTACTTTGCGACTGCCGCTTCATCGACTTCGGCAACCGCGAGCCCGCGCATCGATCGTGTCGTCATGTCGATACTTCTCCCTCGAACGCTGTTTCCGCCGGTCCGGTCATCCAGATCGGCTCCCCGGGCCCCTTCCATTGTATGTCGAGCCGCCCGCCCGGGAGGTCGACTTGCACATTTTCGTCCAGCAGGCCGTGGCGACGGCCGATGGCGACCGCGGCGCAGGCGCCGGTGCCGCAGGCGCGTGTCTCGCCGGTGCCGCGCTCATGCACCCTCAGGCGTATACGCCCTCGATCGACCACTTCCATGAAGCCGACATTGGTGCCGCGCGGGAACCGGGAATGATTCTCGATCGCCGGCCCCAGCCGGGCGAGGGGCGCATCGGCGACCGCAGGCACGCGGATCACGGCGTGCGGGTTGCCGACCGAGACGGCACCGATCTCGACCTCGCTTGCGCCAACCGAAAGCGGGTAGACGTAGGCTTCGCCGCTCGCTTCGAAGGGCAGTGCGGCCGGACTGAAATCCGGTATGCCCATCGTGACCGACACCTGTGAACCTCGAATCTTCGCCTGTACCAGACCGCCGGGGCTGTCGAGCACCAGTTCGGGCCCCTTGTCCCCATTCCTTTCGTGAAGGAAGCGCGCGATGCAGCGCGCGCCATTGCCGCATTGCTCGACCTCGCGGCCGTCGGCATTGAAGATACGGTAATAGACGGCGGTGCCAGGGCGCCGCGGCGGCTCGAGCATCAGCGCCTGGTCGAAGCCGATACCGGTGTAGCGATCGGCGAGCCGGCGCAATATCCCGGTGTCGGGCGGGCCACCTGCGGGGGCGTCAAAGATGATGAAGTCGTTGCCGAGTCCATGCATCTTCGTGAAGCGCATGGACCGATTCTAGCGCGAATTGACGGTTAAGATGCGTCCATGCGGATCCTTGCAAGGCACGCAGACATCACGACACTGGCAGTCGACGCAATCGTCAACGCTGCCAACACCTCGCTGCTGGGCGGCGGTGGCGTTGACGGAGCGATCCACCGCGCCGCCGGACCGGAGATGTTGTCCGAGTGCCGCGGGCTCGGCGGTTGTGCGACAGGCGACGCGAGATTGACCGCCGGCTACCGGCTGCCCGCGCGGTACGTCATTCATGCCGTGGGCCCGGTCTGGAAAGGCGGCGAGAGCGGTGAGCCCATGCTGCTCCGTTCCTGTTACGAGTGCTCATTGAAACTGGCGGAACGGCACGGCCTCGTCTCCATCGCGTTCCCGGCCATCAGTACGGGTGTTTACGGCTATCCCGTCGAGGCCGCGGCACGTATCGCGGTCCAGGCAGTGCGCGATTACGCTCTGCAGGGCACGAAGCTGCGCGAGGCGATTTTCTGCTGTTATTCCGCGCGGCATCTCGAGGTTTACCAGAGGCTGCTGGATTCATGATCGAAGGTGAGCTATTGCCGACCCTGGCGGCGCCGCAAGTGATGCTGCGCTGGCTGACGGAAGCCGATGTCGAGGCCATCTACGCAATCTTCTCGGATCCGGAGGTCATGCGTTACTGGTCGACGCTGCCGATGTCGGACATCGCGCAGGCGAGAAGACTGATCGCCGACATCCATGATGGTTTCCGCACGCAGAGACTGTTCCAGTGGGGCGTGGCGCGGCTCGAAGACGACCGGATCGTCGGCACCTGTACGCTATTCGCCATCAACCAGTCGCAGGGCCGCGCCGAAATCGGCTACGCGCTTGGACGTGGGTTCTGGGGCCGGGGCTACATGAACGAGGCGCTGACCGCGCTGCTCGATTTCGCTTTCGGCAGTCTTTCGATGCGCAGGCTCGAGGCCGACGTCGATCCGCGTAATACGGGCTCGCTGCGCGCACTGGAACGACTGGGATTCCGGCGTGAAGGACTGCTGCGCGAGCGCTGGAGGGTGAATGGGGAGTCACAGGACTCGGTGGTGCTGGGTCTCCTGGGTGACGACTGGCGTTCCAGGTCTGCCGCGTGCCGGACATCCTGATCGTTCCATTCCGGCGCGAACTGGCGCCAGCATTCCAGCAGCTCAACCTGGACTGGATCGAGCGCCTGTTCATGGTCGAGGAGGCCGATCGCAAGGTCCTCGGCGACCCCGAGCGCGCAATCATCGCGCCGGGCGGGCAGATCTACTTCGCGCTGGACGGTAGCGATCCCGTCGGCACGGTGGCGATGCTCCGGGTCGCGCCGCAGCGCTACGAGCTCGCCAAGATGGCAGTCGCGCCTTCGCACCAGCGACGTGGCATCGGCGCAATGCTCGGCGCGGCCGGCATAGCGTTCGCCCGTGGTGCCGGCGCGGCATCGGTTTTCCTGTTGACGAACAGCCGCCTTTTCGGTGCGATCCGGCTCTACGAGCGCCTGGGGTTCCGTCGCGCGCCCGATCCCGATGCACCGGAATACGCCCGGGCGGATGTCTACATGGAGTTGCCAATCAGGGGGCCCACGGGTTAACTAGCAGCCGTTATGCACAAGAGCAGGCTGGCCGGGTTCATCATCGATTGCCGTACCGACGACCTCGGAGCGGCGGCCGGTTTCTGGTCCGGCGCGCTCGGCATGGGCACGCGCGTCCTGCCGGGCCAGGAAGCCGACAAGTACGTGAGGCTGGTCGATCCCGGGGATCGCCTCGCTATCGAGGTGCAGAAAGTCGATCATGAGAGCCGCGTGCATCTCGACATCGAGACGGACGATATCGACGCGGAAGTCCGGCGCCTCGAGAAGCTGGGCGCGAAACGTGTCGCCAGGGTGCATAGCTGGTGGGTCATGATGGCGCCGACCGGGCAGAAATTCTGCGTCGTGCGCGCGCGCAACAAGGATTTCGCAGACCTGGCGAATCGCTGGGACTGAGCGATGACAAGGACCAGATTGCGCCACCTGCGGCGCAAGCATCCAGAGGGGACATCAACATGGCGATATTCATGCAACGTTTCGGCGGTCAGACCTACGCGGTGTTGCGCATCGTGTCGGGTTTCCTGTTCATCTGGCACGGAACGGGCAAGTTGTTTGGATTTCCAAAACCGTCGGGGGCGCCGGAATGGATCGTCTACAGCGCGGGTTCGATCGAGCTGATTGGCGGGACATTGATAATGATCGGGCTGTTCACGCGCTGGGCGGCATTCATCTCCTCCGGAATGGCCGCCGTCGCATATTTCATGGCGCATGCGAAGCAGGGCTTCTGGCCGATCCTGAACGGCGGCGAGCTCGTGGCGCTCTATAGCTTCATATTCCTCTACATCTCCGCGCATGGCGCCGGCATCTGGAGTGTTGACGGCGTGCGGGGAAAATCCGGCGGCTGAATCCGGGCGCGATGTTCGTAAAGGTTTGTTGCATTGCCGACCTTGAGGAGGCGCGACTCGCGGTTTCGGCGGGTGCCGCGGCCATCGGGCTGGTTTCCGAGATGCCGAGCGGCCCCGGCGTCATTCCGGACCAGCTGATTGCCGAGATTGCGGCCGCCATCCCGCCACCGACCGAGACATTCCTGCTGACCGC
>JBAQWM010000351.1:0-7445 GCA_049298915.1 Steroidobacteraceae bacterium
GTCTGGATCTCTTCGTTCTGCTGGAGTGCTTCGATCAAGATGACATCGCGCGCGCCGTGGCCGAGGTGGCGGTGGGTGTCCCCGAGCGGAGCATCAAGATCCTGCGCAGCGCGGGGACACCCCCGTCGGATCCCGGCCATGGCGCGCCGCGCGTCCTGCTCGGCGTCAACTGCCGCGACCTGCAGTCGCTTTCGGTCCTGCCATCCCGGTTCGCCGAATTATCCTCGATGTTGCCGCGCGGCTCGGTGCGAATCGCCGAGAGCGGCATCGCGACGCCGGATGACTGCGCGGAAATCGCCCGGATCGGCTACGGGGCGGCACTGGTCGGCGGCGCCCTGATGACGGCGCGCGATCCCGCAAGCGTGGTGCGGACGATGCTCACTGCGGGCAGGGCGGCTGCGTGAGCCTCCTGGTCAAGATCTGCGGACTGACGACGAGGGAGGCAGTCGAGGCGGCAGTAGCAGGCGGTGCCGACGCGGTCGGCTTCGTGTTTCATGCGCCGTCGCCGCGCAATGTCGAACCGTCTGAGGCTGCAGCATTGGCGGACTCGCTGCCACCGGGCGTCCTGCGGGTTGCGGTCACGTTGCACCCTTCGCAGTCGCTCGTGGACCGGGTGCTTGCCGGTTTCGAGCCAGATGTGTGGCAGTCGGATGCGACGGATTTCGCGATACTGCGTCTGCCGCCGGCGATTTCGCGCTGGCCGGTGTGGCGCGCGGGCAATGCGCTGCCGGAGACGCCGCCGCCGCGCCTGGTGTACGAGGCAGCGATGAGCGGCGCGGGCATGCGGGCTGACTGGACTGCGGCGGCCGGTCTCGCGAGGCGTTGCGGGCTGATCCTCGGTGGCGGTCTTGATCCGGCGAATGTCGGCGCCGCGATCCTCCGCGTGCGCCCTTGCGGTGTGGATGTGTCGAGTGGCGTGGAGCGCGCACCGGGTGTCAAGGATCCGGCGATGATTCGCGCGTTCATCGAGGCGGCAAGGGCCGCTGGGCAGGGAGTGACAGCATGAGTGCAGCAGTTGCGGCTGAGGAGGCCGGGCGCCTGCTCGCGGAAGCAATGGCCGGGCGCCTGCCAGATGCGCGCGGGCGCTTCGGCCCGTTCGGCGGGCGCTACGTGCCGGAAACACTGGTACCCGCGCTCGATCGACTGCAACAGGGAGTCGAGCGTTACCTGCACAGCGCGGAGTTCCAGCGCGAGTTTGCGACTGAACTGCAGAGCTGGGCCGGTCGGCCGACGCCGCTAACGCGGGCAAACCGGCTGTCGCGGGAGTGGGGCGCCGAGATCTGGCTGAAACGCGAGGATCTCGCGCACACCGGCGCGCACAAGATCAACAACGCGGTCGGCCAGGCGATGCTTGCGGGGCGCCTGGGGGCAGGTCGCGTGATCGCGGAAACCGGGGCCGGCCAGCATGGCGTCGCAAGCGCCGCAGCCTGCGCGCGGCTCGGCCTGCCCTGTGTCGTCTACATGGGTGAGGTGGACATGGAGCGCCAGGCGCCGAATGTCGGGCGCATGAAACTGCTGGGCGCGGAGGTCGTGCCGGTTACGAGTGGCGACCGGACATTGCGTGCCGCGATCGATGAAGCCTTGCGCGACTGGGTCGCGGACCCGATGGGCAGCTACTACCTGCTCGGTTCCGCGGTCGGGCCGCATCCCTATCCGTACCTCGTGCGCGAACTGCAGGCGGTGATCGGCCGCGAAGCGCGCGCGCAGATGCTGGCTGCGGCAGGCGCGCTGCCGGATGTGGCGATCGCCTGTGTCGGGGGCGGTTCGAATGCAATCGGCCTGTTCCACCCATTCCTGAATGACCGCGAGGTCGCGCTGCTTGGCATAGAGGCCGGCGGCCGCGGCCCGGGACTCGGGGAGAATGCGGCGACGCTGGCATACGGTCGCCCGGGCGTGCTGCAGGGAAGCCATACGATGCTGTTGCAGGATGAGCATGGACAGATCCAGGAAACGCATTCGGTTTCCGCCGGCCTCGACTACTCAGGTGTGGGGCCCGAGCATGCATTCCTGCAGGCAGCCGGCCGCGTGCGCTACGAAATCGCGAGCGACGACGAAGCGCTGGCGGCGGTCGCGGCATGCTGCCGCTTCGAGGGCATTCTGCCCGCGCTCGAGAGCGCTCATGCGCTGGCTGGCGCATTGCGCCATGCCAGGGAACATCCGGGCAGCCGGATCCTGATCGGGCTGTCCGGGCGCGGCGACAAGGATCTGTCCACCCTGCAGGCGACACTGCTGGCGGACCGCGGCTGATGTTGCCGCAGGCGGCAATCGCTGACGCGATCCTCGCTTCATCCCGGCGCGGCAGGCCGGCGCTCGTGGCATTCATGACCGCGGGTTTCCCTGCCCGTGACCGTTTTGTGGCGGACCTGCAGCGGATAAGCGCGGCCGCCGACGTCATCGAAATAGGCGTGCCATTCTCGGATCCAATGGCGGACGGCATGACGATACAGCGCTCGAGTCGCGCGGCGCTTGCCGACGGCGTGACGCTCGCCTGGATCATCGGAGAACTGGCGGCCCTGGCAACGCGACCGCGCACGCCGCTGCTGCTCATGAGCTACCTCAATCCGCTGCTCGCCTACGGCATTGCGCGCCTGCCCGCGGAGGCGCGGACGGCCGGGATTGCGGGGCTCATCGTGCCGGACCTGCCATTCGAGGAATGCGCCGAGCTGCGCGCGGCTCTGGCCGCAGAGGGCATCGCGCTGGTGCAAATGGTTACGCCGGTGACGCCGCCGCAACGGCTTGCGATGCTTGCGCGCGAATCGGAGGGGTTTGTGTATGCCGTCACGATGACCGGTACCACCGGCCGCGACGTGGCGGTGCCGGACACGGTGCTCGAATACCTGGATCGCGTGCGCGCCGCGGCTGCGGTACCGGTCTGCGCGGGCTTCGGAATCCGTCACGCTGCCCAGGTTGCACGCCTGGCGGGCCACGCGGACGGCGTGATCGTCGGCTCGGCGCTGGTGGAAGTGCTCGAACGCGGCGAGGATCCGGCGGGATTCCTGCGCAGCCTGCGCCCCGGCTGAATGCAGCCGGCGGCGCGACGCCGGCCTCAGCGCTTGCGGTAGAGGTGCGTGAAGCGATCGGTCTTGCCGCGCACGGCGGGATCGAAGACCAATTTGCCGAGGTCATCGGTGGGATTTCGGTAGCCATCCCAGGTCTTTTCGAGTTTGAAGCCGTGGCTCGAGATGTCCTGCTTCGCGAATGCCTCGTCGATGCGGTGCAGGCCCTGCGCTGCGGAGTTGCCCGACCCTGCGGCCGCCGCGTGATCCACGATCAGCAGGCTGCCGCCAGGTCTGAGTGCGGCGTGCAACTGCCGCAGAAATCCGCCCGCGTCGATGCCGGCCCAGCCATCCTTCTCGTCCACGTAATAAAGGTCGTGATAGGACATGAAGATCAGGATCAGGTCGAATGCCGACTGGCCGAGCTTCAGGTCGCAGCTTTCCACCGTGCGGAACTCGGCATTCGGCAGGCGGTCGCCCTCGAATCTCGGCTTGATCTCCTTGCCGGCGAAATTGAGGTATGGCGCGTTGTTCACCAGGCGGACGTGGCCCCCGGGTCCGACCGCCCGTGCCATCAATTCGGTCCAGTAGCCGCCACCGCCGAATACATCGGCAATCCTCATGCCGGGGGCGATGCCTGCGAAGGCCATCAGCTCGGCGGGGCGGTCGCGCGCATCCCGCTCCCGATCCTTTTCGCTGCGCTCGGTGGCAGCAACGGCTGCACTGAGGCTTGCGGGTACATCGGCGGCCTGGATCGGCACCGTGGCCAGAGTCAGCACGGCGGCAGCGAAGAGATGACGCATCGGAGTCTCCCGTGGCGAAGCGCGGATCGAGGTGGCATCAACTATAGGGCGCGGGTGCCGGGCGCATTCAGGTCCTGCGCCGTGCGGTTGGCGGGCTGCGACGGGGCGTTCAGTCCCCGCCGCCCTGCACGCCACGGCGGTAGTCGAGGGGCGGATCGCGCTCGCCGAGCAGCGGCCGGTAATGGAAATCGGAACCCCGACGCGACTCGAGTTCCGCGCGCGCCTTCGCAATCAGCGCGGGCCGCGAAAACAATTCCTGGCCGGTGAGCGCGAGGATCTGCGCTGCGTTGTGCATGCCCTTGTGACCGATACTCATGCCGCCGGCAGCGATCGCCTGCCAGCTGTGCGCAGAGGTGCCCGGCACCCAGGTGGCGGTGCGCAGACCGGTGGTCGGGACATTCCAGCTGATATCCGCGACGTCGGTCGAGCCGATTCCCGGGCGCTCGAATTCGAAGGCCTGCACCACGGCCTCGGAACCGAGCGGCATGTTCGGTGCGATCAGGCTCGAGTAAAGCTGCCGGGCGAATGCCTGCTCCTCGTCCGTGTAACTGACGCCGCCGACTTCCGAGAGTTTCGAGTACATCACGCGGGCCAGCGTTTCGTTCGGCAGCAGGTTGTAGACGCCGCCGATCACCTCGTAATCCACAGTGGTGCCGGTGCCGAGTGCGGCGCCCTCGGCGGCTTTCACGACACGGCTGAAAATCTCCTCGACGACGCGCGGGTCGGCATGGCGGACGTAGTGATAGGACTCCGCGAAATCGGGCACGACATTGGGCGCCGACCCGCCGCTGGTGATCACGTAATGCAGGCGGACATCGGAAGGAACATGCTCGCGCAGCATGTTGACCATGTGATTCATCGCCTCGACGCCATCGAGCGCGGAACGCCCGCGCTCCGGTGCGCCGGATGCATGCGCGGACACGCCATGAAATCGGAATTTCACCGTCTTGTTCGCAAGCGACCGGTCGAGCGCGGCGGAGTTGAGATCGGCAGGGTGCCAGTGCAGGATGGCGCCGACGTCACGGAACAGGCCCGCGCGCACCATGTAGACCTTGCCGGCGCCGCCTTCCTCTGCGGGCGTGCCATAGAGCCGGATCGTGCCGGTCGTGCCGCTCCTCTGCAGCCAGTCCTTGAGCGCGATCGCCGCGGCAACGCTGGCGGCGCCAAACAGGTGATGTCCGCAGGCATGGCCCGACTGCTTGCCGGAAAGGGGCTTGCGCAGCGGCGAAAGGTCCTGGCTGATACCGGGCAAGGCGTCAAATTCGGCGAGGATCCCGATCACGGGCTGGCCACTGCCCCAGCTCACGACAAATGCAGTCGGCATGCCGGCAACGCCGGCCTCGACCGCAAATCCGGCGGCGGACAACTGCTCCTGCAGCAGGGCGGAACTCTTCACTTCCTGGTAGCCGACTTCGGCCCATTTCCAGATCGACTGGGCGACTTCGGAGTCGTGCTTCGCCCGTGCGGCAAGGAATTGACGGATACCGTCATCAGCCTGCGCAGTCGCGGCAGATAGGAGGCATGCGCAGGCCAGGGTGACCGTGAGCTTCATGAATCGCTCCCGCTGGTGGGGCGCCAAGCTTAGCGTCCGGCCCGCAGCGTATCCACCGCCGCCTGGATAGAGCTCAGGAACTAGCGGCGCAGCCGGCTTGCCAGCAGTACTCCGCCGCCGCCGCCGAGCAGCCAGCCGACCCACTCGGGCTGCGTTTCGAGCGAGAGCCAGATGATGGCGCCCAGCAGCAGCGCGGCGGCCGCGAGGATCGCATCGGTGCGCCTGCGGCCCGCGTGCAGTTCCGCCCGCAGCGCGTCGAGCGCGGCGGACTCGGTCCGGACCACGATGCGCTCATCGTAGGCCTTGCGGATCTCGCGCCGCGCGATGACCGGCAGGAGCTTCAGTGCCTCGGCGACATCCGGCCAGTTGTCGCGAACATGCTTCAGGATCGCGAGCGGACTGGTACGCTCACGCATCCAGCTGCGCAGGATCGGCAGCGCCGTCTTCCAGAGATCGAGATCGGGGTAGAGGTCGCGGCCAACACCCTCGATGTTCAGAAGTGTCTTCTGGAGCAGTACCAGCTGCGGCTGGATCTGCATCTGGAACCGGCGCGCGATTTCGAACAGGCGCAGCAGCACGAGGCCGAAGGAAATGTCCTTCAACGGCCGGTCGAATATCGGCTCGCAGATCGTCCGCACGGCGCTCTCGAGCTCGTCCACGCGCGTGCCGGCGGGAACCCAGCCGCTTTCGACATGCAGCACCGCGACCTTGCGATAGTCGCGCTCGAAGAACGCGAGGAAATTGCCGGCCAGGTAGAGCTGGTCGCGCGGGTCCAGCGTGCCGACGATTCCGAAGTCGACAGCCGCGTACTTCGGGTTCGCCGGGTCGCTGACATCCACGAAGATATTGCCGGGATGCATGTCGGCGTGGAAAAAATTGTGGCTGAACACCTGCGTGAAGAATATCGTGACGCCATTCTCGGCCAGCTTGCGGATATCGGTGCCGGCCGCGCGCAGCCGCGCGACATCCGAAATGTGCACGCCGTGGATGCGCTCCATGACCATCACCTCGCGCCGGCACAGGTCCCAATGGACTTCCGGCACGTGCAGCATCGTGGAGCCGGCGAAATTCCGCCTGAGCTGGGAGGCGTTGGCGGCCTCGCGCATCAGGTCGAGCTCGTTCAGCACGGTCTTCTCATACTCGGCGACGACCTCGCTCGGGCGGAATCGCCGCGAGTCGGTCCAGTAGCGCTCGGCGAGCCCCGCGAGCGTGTGCAGCACCTCGAGGTCGCGGCCGATCACTTCGCGCATCCCGGGCCGCAGCACCTTGACGACGACAGCGCGCCCGTCACTCAAGGTCGCCGCGTGCACCTGGGCGATGGAAGCGGCCGCGAGCGGAGTTTCATCGAAGCTGCCGAATAACTGCGCGACCGGGCTGCCGAGCGCAGCCTCGATGCGTGCCCTGGCGACGGCGCCGGGAAACGGCGGCACACGGTCCTGCAGCCTGGCCAGTTCGTCGGCGATATCGACCGGCAGCAGGTCGCGTCGTGTCGACAGGATCTGGCCGAATTTCACGAAGATCGGACCGAGCTCCTCCAGCGCGAGACGCAGCCGCTCCGCACGGGTGCCGCGGCGACGCGTGAACCAGGTCCACGGCGAAAGGTAGAAGACGAAGCGCAGCGGGCGATAGAGGTGCGTCGCGCGCACGAAGTCGCCGAGCCCGAAGCGCACCAGCTTGCGATGAATCGTCAGCAGGCGCCCGGCCACACGCAGCGAGATCAACGCCGGCCCCCGGGACGCTCGAGCTGCCCGATCCTGGCCTCCAGCCGATCGACAGCCTCGCGCATTGCATCCACGCCGGCCAGGAATTCCTCGACTTCCACGCCGGCCGGTACGTCGCGGCCCTCTTCGGTCAGGTATTCGGCCACATTCTGCGCGAATGTGTCGCGCACCCTGAGTCCGAACCGCATCGCATCGCGCGCGAGGTTTGCGGCATGGTGCGCAAAGACATCGCCGGTCACGCGGGAGAGTTCCTCCTCGAAATCGGGCTGGGCGGCGGCGAACAGTTTCTGGAATCCCTGCGCGATCTCGGCATCGCCGCTGATCTGCAGGCCGCCGCTGCGAAACGCCTCGGCCGCCTTTGGGGCGGCCAGAC
>JBAQWM010000352.1:0-15237 GCA_049298915.1 Steroidobacteraceae bacterium
GCCTACACCAGGCGCGGGCCTGCCGCAGTCTCGGGTCCCCGCTTCGCGGCGAGCCAGATCAATGCAGCCATGCGCCCGGTCCGGCCGTCGCGGCGGTAGGAATAGAATCGCTGCGGATCGCTCACCGTGCAATGGCCGCCGCCGTGAACGGCAGTGACGCCGCAGGCCGCAAGCCGGCGGCGCACGAGACCCGGCAGGTCCGCGAGATATTTTTGTCCCCGGCCCGGCCGGAATTCCGCTTCCGATTCCGGCTGCGTCGCGACGAACATCCGGCGCAGCTCGCCGCCGACTTCGAATGCCGCGGGCCCGATCGCCGGGCCGAGCCAAGCAATCAGTTCCGCCGGGTCGGTCGCGAGCGCGGCAACCGTTGCCTCGACGACCCCTGTCACGAGCCCGCGCCATCCCGCGTGAGCGATACCGACGCGACTGCCGGCCCGATTGGCAAGCAACACCGGCAGGCAGTCGGCAACCAGCACGGCGGCAACCAGCCCCGGCTCAAACGCGACTGCGGCATCCGCACTGCCGGCGACAGGTCGCGGGAGTACTGCGACCCTGCGTCCGTGCACCTGCTCGAGCCAGTGCGGCTCGGCCGGAAGCGCAAGCGCCTCCTGGAGTCGCCGCCGGTTCGCCGCGACTGCACGCAGGTCGTCGCCGACATGGGTCGCTAGATTGAATGATGCATAGGGACCCGTGCTGAATCCGCCGCCGCGCGTTGTCACCGCGGCGCGCACCGCCGGCGGCGCCGGCCAGTCCGGTATCAGGAATTCAGGATGGCCGCTCACTGGCGGCACTCAACCCGGGCGTCTTCGCGCAGCGCCGCGACCAATTCGACAAGATCCGGCGGCAGCGTGGCCTCGACCTCGACCTGCCTCCCCGTCAACGGGTGCGTGAATCCGAGTTTCGCCGCGTGCAGTGCCTGGCGCCGGAAGCCGCGCAGTGCGGTCTCCAGGCGTGGGGTTGCACCGCGCGGGATGACGAGCCGCTTGCCATAGACGGGATCGCCCACGAGCGGGAATCCGGCATGCGCCAGGTGCAGGCGGATCTGGTGCGTGCGCCCGGTCTCGAGCATCACCCTCGCCCAGGTATGGCGGCGGAAACGCTCGATGACGCGAAAATGGGTCACGGCCTCGCGGCCATCCGAACGCACGCTCATGCGCAGCCGGTCAACAGGATGACGGTCGATGGGAGCATCCACGGTGCCGCCGCCCGTCATGACGCCGATGCAGACTGCCTGGTATTCACGATGGATGCCGCGCGCAGTCAGCGCCGCGACCAGCGCATCGCGCGCAGCCTGCGTGCGCGCGACGATCAGGACGCCGGTGGTATTCTTGTCGAGCCGGTGGACGATGCCGGCGCGCGGCAATCTGGCCAGCGCTGGATCGTGCGCCAGCAGCGCATTCTGCAGGGTTCCATCGGGATTGCCGGCTCCCGGATGCACGACCAGACCAGCCGGCTTGTCGATGACGATGACGCTCTCGTCCTCCCAGACGACCGCGAGTGCCATCGGCTGCGGCCGTGACAGAACGGCGTCCTCGACCGGCGCATCGATGCGCACCAGCTCACCCCCGGTCATGGTGTCGCGCGGCCGCGGCACGCGGCCATTTACCTGCACCTGCCCGGCATCGATCCAGCGCTTGATGCGCGAGCGTGAGTGCTCCGCCAGCGCCTCGGCAAGCGCCTGGTCGAGTCGCCTGCCGGCAGCCTCTGGCGGCAACCGCAATTCATGCTGGTATCGGGTTGAACTCATGGGGGCCGTTGCGGGTCTTTAGTCGCTATACTGCGGCGGCCAAACACACGGGGTCCAGTCCCTTGATTCGAAGAATCACGATAGCGCGCGCCCTGGCGGTCGTGTGCTGCTCCTTGACACTTGCGGGCTGCGGCGGCCGCGATCGCTCGGCCGAGCAGATGCAGCCGGAAAAACTCTATGCGCGCGGCCAGAAACTGATGCTGGCCGGAGACTTCCGCGGGGCCGTTCGCTATTACGAGGCGCTCGAAGCCCGCTTCCCGTTCAGTGAGCAGGCCCGGCAGGCGAAGCTCGACATCATCTATTCCTATTACAAGAGCCGCGAGAAGGAGTCGGCGATCGACGCGGCGGATCAGTTCATCCGCGAGAATCCGACTCACCCGCGCGTGGATTACGCGATGTACATCAAGGGCCTGGTCTACTTCGAGCGGGCTCCGAATTTCCTCGAGCGATGGTTCAATACCGACCTGACTGAACGGCCGCCGCAGGACGTGCGGAATTCATTCCAGGCCTTCCAGACACTGATCGAACGCCACCCCGACAGCGAGTACGTGCATGACGCGCGCCAGCGCATGATATTCCTGCGCAACCGCCTCGCGGAGTACGAGGTGCATATCGCAGACTATTACCTGCGCCGGCTCGCCTTTGTCGCTGCGCTCGCGCGCGCCAGGCATTGCATCGAGAACTACGACGGCGCACCGGCCACGCGCGATGCGCTCGACATCATGATTTCGGCCTACCGGGGCATGGGACTCGACGATCTCGCGCAGCAGTCCAGCCAGGTCTATGCGCTGAACTATCCGGGTAACCGCCCCGAGCGCAAGGCCAGGCGCGATTGGTGGCCATTCTGGTAGCTGCGCAAGGCGCGCGTTTTCTCTGCACCGGCTTTGATCGAAAAAATGCAACTGGCGCCCGCGGGATCCGGCGGAGTTTGCGAGCGAGGAACCCGGCCGGATCCCGGGCGCGCCGGAAACTGTCACGACTCGCCGGGGCGGTAGCCGGACGTAATGGGGTAACGCCAGTCGCGGCCGAAGGCGCGCCCGCTCACGCGAACGCCGGGCGGCGCCTGGCGTCGCTTGTATTCATTGCGCTTGACCATGTCCAGCACGCGCACGACCGTCGCCCGGTCCAATCCCAGCGCCACGATCTCGTCCACCGAGCGGTCATCCTCGATGAATGCCGCCAGGATGCGGTCGAGCACCTCGTAGGGCGGCAGTGTATCGGTGTCGAGCTGATTCTCGCGCAGCTCCGCGGTTGGCGGCCGGTCGATGATGCGCTGCGGAATCACCGCTGACCTTGCATTCCGCCAGCGCGCCAGCCGGTACACCATGGTCTTGCTGCAGTCCTTGATCGGCGCGTAGCCGCCGGCCATGTCGCCATAGAGAGTCGCGTATCCAACCGACATCTCGCTCTTGTTGCCGGTGCTGAGCAGCATGCGTCCGGCCTTGTTCGAGATTCCCATCAGCACGATGCCGCGGCAGCGCGCCTGGATGTTCTCCTCCGCGGAATCCGGCGCGAGCCCGCGGAATTCGCGTTCCAGCGCCGCCAGCGTCGCCTGGAACATGCCCTCGATCGGGATCACCGAAAAACGCACGCCCAGTGCGCGCGCCATTGCGGCAGCGTCCTTCTCCGATATGCTCGAGGTGTAGCGCGAGGGCAGCATGACCGCGTGCACCCGGTCCGGTCCCAGTGCGTCGCTGGCGATCGCCAGCACCAGCGCGGAATCGACGCCGCCGGACAGCCCGAGCACCACGCCGTTGAACCCGTGCTTGCCGACATAGTCACGCACGCCGGTGACGATCGCCTGGTACACGCTTTCCTCGGCGCCCATCAGCGCGGCAAGACTCTCCGGTTCGATCATCGCGCCGCGTCCGAGCGGGCTCACGTCGACGCAGCTGAGTGATTCCACGAATGCGGGCGCCCGGTGCACGAGGCGGCCTTCCTGGTCGACCGCGAAGGAATTTCCGTCGAACACCAGTTCATCCTGCCCGCCCACCAGATTCACGTAGATGAACGGCATTCCCGTCTCGCGCGCGCGCCGCGCGATGATTGCCTCGCGCTCCGGCTGCTTGCCGAGCTGAAATGGCGAGGCATTCAACGAGATGCACAGCGTGGCACCGGCGGCGCCGAGCGCCGCGGCCGGCGCCACATGCCACACGTCTTCGCAGATCAGCAGTCCCGCCCTGAAGCCTCCGATCTCGGTGACGACTGCCGATGTGCCGGCGCTGAAATAGCGTTTCTCGTCGAATACCTGGTAGTTCGGCAGCGACTGCTTGCGATAACGCGCGATGACGGCGCCGGCTCGCAGCAATGCCGCGGTGTTGTAGATGGTGCCGGAGGCATATTCAGGGTAGCCGACCAGCAGGTCGATGCCATCCGCCGCCGCGGCGAGCCGCTCGAGTCCGCTGTCGATGCGACGGCGGAATCCCCGGTGGAACAGCAGGTCTTCCGGTGGATAGCCCGACAGCACCAGTTCGGGCAGCACCAGCAATCCCGCACCCAGTGCGCGTGCGGGACCGATCTGTGCAATGACGCGATCGGCATTTCCCGGCGCGTCGCCCACGGTCGGGTTTATCTGGGCGATCGCGATGCGCAGCACGTCGGTCACCTGCCGGCACTCACCGCTTCCTGGTGCGGCGGCGGCGCGCCAGTGCGCTCTTCATGGCGCTGCCGAGTTCGGCGGGCGAGCGCACGGTACGCACGCCCGCGGCCTCCAGCGCCTTGTACTTGTCCTCCGCCGTGCCCTTGCCGCCGGCGATGACGGCGCCCGCATGGCCCATGCGTTTGCCGGCCGGGGCCGTGACACCCGCGATATAGGCGACGACCGGCTTCGAGACCCGGCGCCGGATGAAATCGGCCGCCGCCTCCTCGTCGCTGCCGCCGATCTCGCCGACCATCACGATTCCCTCCGTGCGTTCATCCTTTTCGAACAGTGCGATGACGTCGACGAAATTCATCCCGCGCACCGGGTCGCCGCCAATGCCGACGCAACTGCTCTGACCGAGCCCGAGATTGGTGGTCTGGAACACCGCTTCGTAGGTCAGGGTGCCGGAGCGCGACACGATGCCGACGCGCCCCGGCTTGTGGATGAAGCCGGGCATGATGCCGACCTTGCATTCTCCGGGTGTGATGACGCCCGGGCAATTCGGGCCGACCAGCCGGCAGCGGCGGCCCGCAAGCGCGGCCTTGACCTTGACCATGTCATTGACCGGGATGCCCTCCGTGATGCAGACGATCAGCCGGATGCCCGCGTCTGCCGCCTCGAGAATCGCATCGGTCGCGAATGGTGCCGGCACGTAGATCATGCTGACATCGGCCCCGGTTGCCGCCACCGCGTCATGCACGGTGTTGAACACCGGCAGGTCGAGATGGCGCGCGCCGCCGCGTCCCGGTGTCACGCCGCCGACCAGCCGGGTGCCGTAGGCAATGGCCTGCTCCGAATGGAATGTGCCCTGCCTGCCGGTGAAGCCCTGGCAGATCACCCGGCTCCCGCGGTCGACCAGGATGCTCATCGGCGCGCCTTGCGGCCCGCAAGGCGCACAGCCTTGGTAGCGGCGTCGGTCAAATCCTTTGCGGCCGTGATTGCGAGCTTGCTTGCCGACAGGATCGTGCGCGCGCGCTCGGCATTGGTGCCCTCCAGTCGCACGATCACGGGAACCTTGACGCCAGCCTGCTGAACGGCCTGCACGATGCCTTCGGCGATGACATCGCAGCGCACGATGCCACCGAAGATGTTCACGAGCACCGCGCGCACGCGCGCATTCGAAAGTATCAGCCGGAATGCCGCGGTTACGCGCTCGGCGGTCGCAGTGCCGCCGACATCCAGGAAATTGGCGGGTGCGCCGCCGTGCAGCTTGATCAGGTCCATGGTCGCCATCGCGAGCCCGGCTCCATTGACCATGCAGGCGATATTGCCATCGAGCGAGACGTAATTGAGGTCGTGCTCGGAAGCCGCGAGTTCCATCGCGTCCTCCTGCGATGGATCGCGTAGTACGACCAGCGCCTCCTGGCGATAGAGCGCGTTCGCTTCGACATTGATCTTGGCGTCGAGCGCGAGGAGCCCGCCGTCCGTGGTGACGATCAGCGGGTTGATCTCTATCAGGCCCAGATCCCTGTCGAGATACAGACGATAGAGTGCGCGCGCAATTCCCTCGAATGCGGCAATCTGCCCGCCTGCGAGCCCGAGACCGAATGCCAGCCGCCGGCACTGATAGCCCTGCAGCCCCGCGGCCGGATCGATGTCGGCGCGCAGGATTTTCCCCGGTTCGTGCGCGGCCACCTGCTCGATATCCATGCCGCCGGCGAGCGAAGCGACGAAGGCGATGCGACCGCGCTCGCGGTTCAGCAGCAGGCTGAGGTACATCTCGCGCCCGATCGAAGTGGCGGACTCGACATAGACCAGACTGACTGGCAGGCCCTGCTCCCCGGTCTGCTTCGTAACCAGGCTCTGCCCCAGCATGGCCGCGGCTGCGCGGGCGACTTCATCATGCGACCGGCAGAGCCTGACACCGCCGGCCTTGCCGCGGCCGCCCGCGTGGATCTGGGCCTTGACGACCCAGACCGCCCCTCCCAATTTGCGTGCCGCAGCAACCGCTTCGGCCTCGCTGGCAGCAACCTGGCCGGCGGGAACCGGGACCCCGCACTCGCTGAAAATCCGCTTCGCCTGGTATTCGTGGAGATTCATCGCGGCATTGTAGCGACAGGCTTGAACCGCGTCGCATCCGCCCGCGACCGCAAGGGCGCCGGCGGTCTCGCATGCTACAGTGCCGCCCGTGACAGATCGGGTCGAAATCGAGCGCACGACCGGCGATCCTGAACTCGCCTGGCGCGTGCTGGGACTCCTGAATCTATACCGGCTGATTGTCCCGTCGGTGCTCTCGGTGATGCTGGCGCTGGCCTCGATGCCGCAGACGCCGAGCCACAGATTTTCCGTGATCTATTTCATCACGCTGGCCGCATGGTTCACGACCGGCGTGATCTCCATCGGGCTGCTGAAGACGCGCTGGCCAAATCTGCAGGCACAGGCCTTTATCCACATCGCTTTCGATGTCGCGGCGGTGACGCTGCTGCTGCTCACCAGTGCGGGCGCGACCAGCGGTGTCGGACTGCTGCTGATCATGCCGGTCGCGGCCGTCAGCACGCTGCTGCCGAGTCGCACGGCAACGATGGTTGCAGCGGTAGCTGCGCTGTTCGTGCTCGGCCAGCAGCTCCTGCTTTCTGTCGCCGACATTGCCGATTCTTCGGAACTGGCCCAGGCCGGCATGCTGGGCATGGTGATATTCATAGCGGCGCTCGCGGTCGCCCCGCTTGCCAAGCGGCTCCGCGAAAGCGAGGCGCTGGTGCGCCAGCGCGACATCGATCTCGCCAATCTCGCCGAACTCTCGCAGTACATCGTCGAGCGACTGCGCGAAAGCCTGGTCGTCGTGGACGAGCAGGATCGGATCCGCCTGATCAACGAGTCGGCCCGGCAGATCCTGGGCGGCGATGTGGGCCACAATGCGTTGCTCGGCGAGGTTTCCCCACGGTTGCTCTATCTGCTGACGATGTGGCGCCAGGGATCGCCGGACGTGGACACGGCCACCGGAAGTCTGCTCGCGGCCGACGGTCTCAGGGAAGTGCGGCCGCATTTCGCGCCGCTGGGCCAGGGCCGGCCGCCGCCGGTGCTGGTGTTCCTCGAGGATTTGACCGCCCTGGACGACCGCATCCAGCAGACCAGGCTCGCGGCGCTTGGTCGGCTTTCCGCCAGCATCGCTCATGAAATCCGCAATCCCGTCGGGGCTATCAGCCATGCCGGGCAGCTGCTGGCGGAGGACATTGGACTGTCCGAATCCGGCCGGCGGATGACCGAGATCATCAAGGCAAATGCCGAGCGTGTCAGCACGATCGTCGGCAATGTCCAGCAGCTCTCGCGCCGCGAGACAACGCGTCCGGAGCGCATGCCGCTCGGCGAGTGGCTGGATGACTTCGTACAGGAATTCGTCGTGACGGGTGGTCACAGGGCGAAGCAGCTGCAGTTCGAGATGCCGGAACCGGATCTGGAAGTCCGGGTGGACCCCTCGCACCTGCGCCAGATCCTGTGGAATCTCTGCGAGAACGCCTTCCGCTACGCGGTTCGGGGCGAAAGCGACCGCGTCGAATTGCGGCTTGGCCGGCTCGCCGGCAGTCACCGGCCGTTCCTGGAGGTGCTGGATCGCGGCCCGGGCATCGACCCGGCCTCTGCCGACCGGATATTCGAGCCCTTCTTCACCTCGCGCGCCAGCGGCACGGGTCTTGGTCTCTTCATCGCGCGCGAGCTTGCCCAGTGCAATGGCGCACTACTGGTATTCGAACCGCGGCCGGGCGGTGGCAGCATTTTCAGGATCGTGTTTGCCGATCCGCAGCGCTGGGAGCAATCCTGATGGCCATCGGGCATCCGCGCGCGCTGATCGTCGACGATGAGCCGGACCTCTGCGAGCTGCTGTCGCTGACACTTGCGCGAATGGAGATCGAATCGAACTCCGTTCACGACCTTGCCGCGGCGCGGCGCGCATTGCAGACCGGTCCCGGTTATGCGCTGTGCCTGACGGACCTGCGCCTGCCCGATGGCGACGGTATTGAGCTGCTGGAATGGATCCAGAACAACGCGCCGGAACTGCCGGTCGCCGTGATCACCGCGCATGGCCATGTGGAGGCTGCGGTCCGTGCGCTGAAACTCGGCGCCTTTGATTTCGTTTCCAAGCCGCTGGACATCTCGGACCTGCGCAAGCTCGTCAGCCAGGCGCTGAAACTCTCCGACGACCGGCGCGGCGGTGAGGGCGGCAGACTGCTCGGCGATTCGGAGCCGATGCAGAAATTGCGGGCCATGATCGGCCGCGTGGCGCGCAGCCAGGCGCCGGTGCACATTTCCGGCGAATCCGGCACTGGCAAGGAGCTGGTCGCACGCCTGATCCACGAGACCGGCCCGCGAAAAGATCAGGCATTCGTGCCGGTCAGCTGCGGCGCGATCCCGTCGGAATTGATGGAAAGCGAACTGTTCGGACACCGCAAAGGAAGCTTCACCGGTGCCGTGGCTGACAAGCCTGGCCTGGTGCAGGCGGCCGAGGGCGGCACACTGTTCCTCGACGAAGTCGCCGATCTCCCGTTCGCGATGCAGGTAAAACTCCTGCGACTGATTCAGGAGAAGACCGCGCGGCCGGTCGGCGCCCAGCACGAACAGCCCGTTGATGTGCGCATCCTGTCGGCGACCCACCGCGATCTCGGCGAGCTGGTTGCCGCGGGGCGCTTCCGCGAAGACCTCTATTACCGGATCGACGTCATCGAGTTGCGCGTACCGCCGCTACGCGAGCGTAAATCAGACATTCCGATGCTGGCAAAGGCGATCTGCGAACGTTTCGCGGCGCGCATGGGCATGACGCCGCCTGTGATTTCCGGCGAGGCCATGGAATTGCTGCTGGGCCATGACTTCCCGGGAAATGTGCGCGAGCTCGAGAATATCATCGAGCGCGCACTCACGCTCTGCGAGGCCGGCGCCATCCGCGCGGGCGACATCGAGTTGCGCGAATCGCCGGGTCAGGGCGATGCGCCGCGGCAGCCGCTTTCCGATACGCTGACGCACCGGCTCGAGGACATCGAGCGCGCATCCATCGTGCGCGCACTCGAAGCGGCGCGCTACAACAAGACCGCCGCTGCCCGTGCGCTCGGGATCAGCTTCCGCGCCTTGCGCTACCGCATCAAGAAGCTAGGCATAGAGTAAGTGCCCACGCACTGACGTTTTGCGTCAGTCACTGACACGCCGCGTCAGTATCACTGTCGCCAGATTCTGGCAGGCGGCCGATTCCATGCACAGAATATACTGATATTTCAAATACTTATGTGGATTCATTGAGTCTGGCACGATCCTTGCTTCATTGCTGTTGCATCGGTGCGTTTGCACCGCCCTTGATTTGAAATCCTAGGAGACTAAGACAATGACATCCACGCAGAAGGGCTTCACGCTCATCGAACTGATGATCGTGGTCGCCATCATCGGCATCCTGGCCGCGATCGCGATTCCGGCGTATCAGGACTACACCATCCGCGCGCAGGTTTCTGAAGGCCTGACACTGGCATCAGACATCAAGGCAGGCGTGGCCGAGTACGGGGCACAGGTTGGCGATTGGCCCACGACCCTCACCGAAGCAGGCCTGGGATCGGCCGCTGCCGGTGCTGACAAGCAGGGTCGTTACGTCGAAAGCATCGATCTCGACGCGGCGGGCGGCACAATCGTCATTACCTACGGCCATGACGTCAACGCCAAGATCGACGGCCAAGTGCTCGCGCTTCAGCCGTTCACCAACGACAATGGTGACATCGTTTGGCGTTGCGGAATGTCCGAAGCGCCGGTAGCGCCTGCGACCGCTGTTTCAGGCGCCACAACGTCAACGGGCAGCGACACGCTGACGACTTTGTCGGACAAGCACATGCCGGCCTCCTGCCGCAGCGGCTTCGGCGGCAACTAGAGGCTGCTCTGATCGCGATCGGCTCGAATCGCAACTGCAAGGCCCCTGTCCGCAGGGGCTTTGCTTTTTTGTGAACTCATGATCGCAGGACTCCCGTGATCCGTATTGGTCGCAATCCGGGCAAGTGGTCGGGCCTGTTGCTGGCGGAGTTCCTGGCGCTTCTCTTCCTCGCGGCCTGTCTCTGGGAGGTATGGCGCGAACTCGAGTTCAAACTGCCAGATCACCGCATCACCGGATCACTCAGCGTCGAGCAGGCGCTGGATTCCGTGCTCGGCTGGCAACTCGCCGCATTCGGCGCCGCACTGCTGCTGTGCCACCTCTTGCTCGGTCTCGCAGCCTTCGCGCTCGCGCGGCTGACCGAGGCGGCTTTTCCGGGCGCCGGCCGGCGCGGCTGGCTGGTCAGCGGGTGGTCTGCGCTGCTGGCTGGTCTGGTGCTGGCAGCCAATGCGAGCTGGCATCCGGCATCGGAATTCTCCGGCAGCCTTTCCTGGCTGCGGGTCGAGCTCCTGGGCGGAAAGCCGGTGGATCTGTTGATCATTGCGTGCAGCGCCTTCATCCTGTTCCTGTTCCTGCGCACAGCCCGGCGCCGGCAATTGAACAGGCCGCGCCTGATCCTGGGTCTGGCCTGCGCCGCCGCGCTCGCGCCGCTCGCCGGAATGCTGCCTGCGGCGATCAGCGCCTCCGCATCTGCGCCCGTCGACGGCAGGTCTCCAAATATCGTGATCGTCGGCCTGGATTCGCTGCGCCGCGATTTCACGGAATCGCGGAGCGGCGCCACTCTGACGCCGAATATTGACCGGTTCCTCGCCAATACCCACCGCTTCTCAGACGCCACCACTCCGCTCGCCCGCACCTATGGCGCCTGGGTCTCGATCCTGACCGGCCGCCATCCCGTCACCACGAACGCCCGGGTCAACCTGATGCCGCGCAGGCTGGTCGACGCGGGGATTACGCTGCCGGATGCATTGCAGAGGCGCGGTTATCGCGCGACCTACGCCACCGACGAGGTCCGTTTCGCCAACTTCGACAGCTCTTTCGGATTCGACGAGTTGATTACGCCGCCAGTCGGTGCCGTGGACTTCCTGCTGGGCTACGCGGGTGACATTCCGCTCGTGAATCTGCTGGCCGCGACCGCGGCTGGCCGCCTGTTGTTTCCGTCGAATCACGCGAATCGGGCTGCGCATGTCACTTACGAACCCGAGGATTTCGTGGACCGGCTCGAACGTGAACTCGACGGCGATGGTCCCGCGTTCATCGCGATCCATCTGACGCTTTCGCACTGGCCATATAGCTGGGCGGAGATGGAGAAACCGACCACGCCGCAGCAGTATCGGCCCGCCTATCGCGCGGCCGTCCAGGAAGCCGATCGCCAGTTCGCGAGCGTCATGCAGGTACTGAAAAGCAAGGGGCTGCTCCGGAATGCGGTGGTTGTCCTGCTGTCGGATCACGGCGAGGCGCTGGGGCTCAGGGATGACTCGATGATTCGTGGCACCGGCACCGGCCCGGAAATCTGGAATTCGCTGTGGGGGCACGGCACCAGCGTCATGAGCCCGCATCAGTACGGGGTCCTGCTGGCGATGCGCGCATACGGCAGCGCGAGGCTGCCTGGAACCGCTGCAATCCATGACTGGCCCGTGACACTCGAGGACCTGCGGCCGACCCTCGAAGAAGTAGCGACGGGGATGGCGCCGCCCGATGTCGACGGCATCTCGCTGCTGCCCCTGCTGGCGAATCCGGCGCTGGCAGCGCGTATCGATGGCCGCGTGCGCTTTACCGAAACCGACTTCAACACGCGGAGCATGCTTGCCGGCCGCTTCCAGGAATCCGGCATAGTCGACGAAGCGGCGCAATTCTACGAGCTCGATCCGGACAGCGGCTGGGTGCAATTCCGCACCGAGCGCCTGCCATTCCTGATGGCGCAGAAGCAGCGCGCCGCGTTTTCGCGTGACTCGCTGCTGGCGGCGATTCCGGGGCCGGCCGGTGGTTCCGTGTCCTGGCTGCTCACGGATCGCCATTCGCCGCTGCCTCGGCGGCTCACGAGCCGGCCGGACCCCGTGGTCGACCCCGACGCCGCGCGACTCTGGGCCGCGCTCCAGGCTCGTTTCAGGGGCGAACTGCCGGATCAACCCACGCCACCGCTAATGTGAGGCACGTCACCAGTCGCATGACTTGATTATGGGAAAATCGAGCGCAATTTAACAATTCCTGCTGCCAATTTGCCGGGTAGATTATTCTAGGCGCGGAAAAGTCCATTCAAGGAAGGTCCGATCGGATGAATGACAACGCGGCCGCGATGACAGGATCGGTGCGGGCGGCGCTCAGCGGCCTGCCCCAGCGCCTGGTCCTGGATGGCCTGATCGACGAAGCCGCAATGCTCGACGCTATCGTCAGCGCCCGCGAACGCAAGACGCACCTGGTGAGTTGGCTGGTATCCCACGATCTGGCGGCCGCGCGCGACATCGCCATCGCCGCCGCGCAGGAATTCGGGGTCCCGCTGCTGGATCTTGACGCCGTGAATATCGACCTCGATGTGGTCCGTCTGGTCAGCGAGAAGCTGATGGCGAAGCACCGGGTGCTGCCGCTCGTCAAGCGCGGCAAACGCCTGCATGTCGGGGTCTCCGATCCCACCAATCTCCACGCAGTCGACGAAATCAAGTTCCAGACCGGGCTCGCGATCGAGGCGGTCATTGTCGAGGAAGACAAGCTGCAGCGCGCCGTGCAGAAGGCCATCGAGCAGGTCGACACCTCGATGCCGTCGCTCACCGATGACGACTTCGATCTCGAGAACCTGGACATCTCGTCGACCGACGAGGCGGAGGTCGAAACCGGGCGCGACGACATCGAGGACGCGCCGATCGTCCGCTTTGTCAACAAGATCATGCTGGATGCGATCCGCAAGAACGCCTCCGACATACACTTCGAGCCGTACGAGAGGTATTACCGCATCCGGCTGCGGGTGGATGGCGTCCTGCGCGAAGTCGCACAGCCGCCGGTGCAGCTTGCCACCAAGCTCGCGGCGCGCCTGAAGGTCATGTCGCGTCTCGACATCGCCGAACGGCGCGTGCCGCAGGACGGCCGCATCAAGATGCGGCTTTCCAAGAATCGCTCGATCGACTTTCGCGTCAGCAGCTGCCCGACGCTGTTCGGGGAAAAGATCGTGCTGCGCATCCTGGACGCCAGCACCGCGATGATGGGCATCGATGCGCTCGGCTACGAGCCGTTCCAGAAAGAGCTCTACCTCAAGACGCTCGAACGGCCGCAGGGCATGATCCTCGTTACCGGCCCGACCGGCAGCGGCAAGACCGTGTCCCTGTACACCGGGCTGTCGATCCTGAATGTCGAGGACACGAATATTTCGACCGCCGAGGATCCGGCGGAAATTGTCCTGGCCGGCGTCAATCAGGTCAATGTCAATCCGAAGGTGGGGCTGACCTTCGCCTCCGCGCTGCGCGCTTTCCTGCGCCAGGACCCCGATGTGATCATGGTGGGCGAAGTCCGCGATCTCGAAACCGCCGAGATCGCGATCAAGGCCGCACAGACGGGGCATCTGGTGCTATCCACGCTGCACACGAATGACGCGCCGCAGACGCTGACGCGCATGGTCGACATGGGGGTCAAGCCCTACGCAATCGCGACATCGGTCAGCCTGATCATCGCGCAGCGCCTGGCGCGGCGGCTGTGCCAGAATTGCAAGTCTGCGCTGACATTGCCGGCGGAGGCCCTGCTGAAGGAAGGATTCAGCAAGGACCAGGTCATTAAGGGGGACTTCAAGATCCACAAGGCGGTTGGCTGCAGCCAGTGTACTGACGGCTACAAGGGCCGGGTCGGCATTTACGAGGTCCTGCCGGTCACAGAAGCTATCGGCAGGATCATTCTCGAGGGCGGCAGCGCCCCGCATATCCGCGATCAGGCCCGCAAGGACGGCGTCTGGGACCTCCGGACCGCGGCCCTCAAGAAAGTCATGGACGGGCTGACCAGTCTAGAAGAAGTCAACCGCGTCACAGTTGAATGAAACGGCCGGGCGATAAGATTCCCGGTTGAAGGCAGAGGACGAGCGAAACCATGGCGCCGAGCTCCGCAGCAGCCAAGGACATTCCCTATTCCTGGGAAGGCAAGGACCGCAAGGGCAACAAGGTCCGTGGGCGCCTGCTGGCCAAGAACGAGGGCGAGGTGCGCGCAGACCTGCGCCGCCAGAGCATCGTGCCGGTCAGGATCCGGAAGCAGCAGACGCTGTTCCGCAGCAGCGGCAGCGTCAGCGCGATGGACATCGCGCTGTTCAGCCGTCAGCTCGCGACCATGCTTACGGCAGGCATCCCGCTGGTGCAGGCTTTCGAAATCGTGGGCGTCGGCCATGAAAAGCCGGCGATGCAGAAACTGATCCTCGACATCAAGCTCAACATCGAGGGCGGCAGTTCACTGCACGAGTCGCTGGCCAAGCATCCGCTCTATTTCGACGACCTGTACGTGAATCTGGTCGAGGCCGGCGAGCAGGCCGGTGCGCTCGAATCGCTGCTGGACAAGGTCGCGACTTACAAGGAAAAGACCGAGGCCCTCAAGAAGAAAATCAAGAAAGCGCTGTTCTACCCCGCCGCCGTGCTTGCGGTCGCGGTGATCGTCACGCTGATCCTGCTGCTGTTCGTGATCCCGCAGTTCGAGGAACTGTTCAAGGGCTTCGGCGCGGACCTGCCCGCCTTCACGCGCATGGTCATCGAGGTATCCCGCTTCGTGCAGCACCAGGGTTGGTGGCTGGGACTTATGTTCGGTGCCGGGGTCTTCACATTCCTCTATTTCAGGAAGCGGTCCCGGGCGCTGCGGCACCTGCTGGACCGCATGATGCTGAAACTGCCCGTGGTCGGCCCGATTCTCGTAAAGGCCGCCATCGCGCGCTACGCGCGCACGCTGGCGACGATGTTCTCGGCTGGCGTGCCGCTGGTCGAGGCCATGGAGTCGGTCGCGGGCGCGACCGGCAATATCGTCTATGAGCAGGCAGTCATGCGCATGCGCGACGAAGTCGCG
>JBAQWM010000353.1:0-5680 GCA_049298915.1 Steroidobacteraceae bacterium
GCGCAAGCGGGGTGATCTTCGTGACGCTGGAGGATGAGACCGGCTACGTGAATCTGGTGATCTGGAGCCGCATCGCGGATCGCCAGCGCAGGACCCTGCTGGGAGCGCGGCTGCTCGGCGTCAGCGGCAGGCTGCAGCGCGAAGGAGACGTGCGCCATGTCGTCGTCCGGCGCCTGGAGGACCATTCGGCGCTCCTGGGCGCGCTCAGCGCAGCGGCACGCAACTTCCGCTGAAAGCGGATCAGGCCCCCGGCAGCGCCTGCGGGCCCGGTCTAGCGGCGGTGCGCCCAGGAACGGCGCAGTTTGCCGGCTGCGGCATCATCGCCGGCGTCAGCTTCCTCGACCGGGTAGTCCTCGAAATCCGACAGCAGGCCCTTCGTGTGCCGCTCCTCGAGCATGCGTTCGAGCTTGCGCCAGGCCGGCTCGCTGGCGACACGCGAGCCACGACGCTTGCGCGTGTCGAGATCCCGCATCAACTTGTCGAGATCGAGGGTGTCGTCGACATCCTCGACTTCGTCGGGTTCCTCGTCCTCGAACTCTTCTTCTTCCGGCTTCTCGTTCATGCACCCCTTCCAGGGTTGCCGCGGGCCGACTTATAAGACGCGGCGGCGGCGACTGCAAGTGGTCTCAGCTCACCAGCTGATTCAACTGGAAAATCGGCAGCAAAAGTGCGACGACGATCAAGAAAACGAAGATACCCATGACCAGAATCATGACCGGCCCCAGGATTCCGACGGCGGTGTTGACGACCCCATCCAGCTCGCGCTCCTGATTATCGGCGGCGCGCTCCAGCATCGACTCCAGCTCGCCGCTGGTTTCGCCGCTCGCGATCAGGTGCACGAGCATCGGCGGGAACAGCTTGCTGGCCGCCAGCGAGCGTGCGATCGGCGCGCCCTCGCGGACCCTCACCGCCGCATCCAGCACGGCCTGGCGCATCGGTGAATTGGTGACGACCTCGCCGGAAATCCTGAGCGCCTCGAGCACCGGCACTGCGCTCGCCGTCAGTATCGAGAAAGTACGGGCAAACCGCGCCGCATTGTTGCCCCGAGCGATGCGCCCGATGAGCGGCATGCGCAACTTCAGCAGGTCGAAACTGCGGCGTGCGGCCGGCTCGCGCAGCCAGCGGCGGATGGCCCAGACCGAGGCGGCGAACAGCACGATCAGCAGCCACCACCAGGCACGCAGGAAATCCGAGGCCCCGATCAGCATGCGCGTCAGCACCGGCAACTCGCGCTCCCCGGCCTCGAATACACGCACCACTTCCGGCACCACGTAGCCGAGCAGTACGCCCACGATGCCCAGGCAGATCACCGTGAGCAGCAGGGGGTAGATCATCGCGTTCGTGATCTTCCGCTGCAGTATCTGGCGGTTTTCGGTGTAATCGGCCATCCGCTCCAGTACCGCATCGAGGTGCCCGGACTGTTCGCCAGCCGACACCGTGGCGCGGTAGATCTCCGGGAAGACCTTCGGGAAAGCGCCAAGTCCCTCGGCCAGGGTGCGCCCTTCGAGCACGCGTGCGCGCACGCCCGCGACCACGCTCTGGACGCGTGCTTTCTCGCTCTGCTGTGAAACCGCGAGCAGCGCTTCCTCGAGCGGTATGCCGGAGCGCACCAGTGTCGAGAGCTGCCGTGTCAGGAGCGCGAGGTCGGTCGTGCCGATGCCGCTGCCGATCGAGACGCTGAGCAGGCGCCGGGGTTCCGCAGCGCTGACTTCGCTGACCGCGACCGGCAACAAGGACTGGTCGCGCAGCAGTTGCCGGACCTGTCGCGCGCTGTCGCCGTCCAGAACCCCGCGATGCTCGCGGCCGCTCGGGTCGAGTGCCGTGTATTCGTAGGCCGCCATCACTCCTCGCGGGTGACGCGCAACAGTTCCTCGAGTGAGGTAACGCCTGACAGCACCTTGGCGCGGCCGTCATCGCGAATGCCCGGGGTGAGTTGCCGTGCATGCCGCTCGAGCTCATGCTCGCCGGCACCATCGTGGATCATCGAGCGCATGCGTTCGTCGACGATCGCAAGTTCGTAGATGCCGGTGCGGCCGCGGTAACCATTGCCGGCATCCGCTCCGGGCCGGTACAGCTTTGCGCGACCAGCGTCTTCCGATGACAGGTTCAGGAGCCGCGCCTCGTACTCGCCGACCGGATAGCCACTCCGGGTGTCGGGATTCAGGACGCGCACCAGCCGCTGCGCGACGACTCCCAGCAGCGTGGAGGAGAGCAGGAATGGCTCGATCCCCATATCGCGCAGCCGCGTGATCGCGCCGACCGCGGTATTGGTGTGCAGTGTCGACAGCACCAGATGGCCGGTCAGCGAGGCCTGCACGGCGATCTGCGCCGTTTCGGTGTCGCGGATCTCGCCCACCATCACGACATCCGGGTCCTGCCGCAATATCGCCCGCAATCCGCGTGCGAATGTCATTTCGACCTTGGTGTTGACCTGGGTCTGGCCGATGCCGTCGATGTAGTACTCGATCGGGTCCTCGACCGTCATGATGTTGCGGGTACGGTCATTGATGCGCTCGAGCGCCGCATAGAGGGTCGTGGTCTTGCCCGATCCGGTCGGGCCGGTAACCAGGATGATGCCGTAGGGCTTGTGGATCAGGTCGTCGACCATGGCCTGGATGCGCGGCTGCATGCCGAGCGAGGCGAGGTCGAGCCGGCCCGCCTGCTTGTCGAGCAGCCGCAGCACCACCCGTTCGCCGTGACCGGAGGGTATCGTGGAGACACGCACATCCACGGCGCGACCGGCGATGCGAAGGCTGATGCGGCCGTCCTGCGGCAGGCGCTTTTCCGCGATGTCGAGACGCGACATGACCTTGATGCGCGAGATCAGGAGCGGCGCCACCGCGCGCTTGGTCTGCAGCACCTCGCGCAGCACGCCATCCACGCGGAACCGGATCACGAGGCGATTCTCGAAGGGCTCGACGTGGATATCGGAGGCGTTTTCCTTGATCGCCTGGGTCAATACCGCATTGATCAGCCGGATCACCGGCGCGTCGTCCTCGCTCTCCATCAGGTCGGATGGTTCCGGCAGGCCCTCGGCAAGGCCCGCCAGATCGGTTTCGCCTTCGATACCTTCCACGATCTGGCCGGCCTCGCCGCTGCCGCCTTCGTAGGCCTTGCGCAGCAGCTCGTCGAATGCGGCCACGCCCACGCGCTCGATCATGAGCGGCATGCCGATGAAGCGGCGCAATTCCGCGATTGCCGCGGGCTGGGCGCCTTCGCGGTAGACCACTTGTGCCTTGCCGTCCTGCACTGCGCGCACCAGCACGCCGTGCCGCTTCGCGAAAGCAAATGACAGCCGGCCGAGTGGTGCCGCCGGCATCGAGGTGACAGCCGCGCTCATTGGCCGTCTCCGGTCACTGGCCCGGATCCTCGGGCATGGACTCGGGGTCAGGAGAAGGCGGCGGCGGGGCCGTCGGGCCGATCAACGGCGGCAGCGTCGGGGGTCTTTCGCCCGGCATCAGCCCGACTTTGCCGCCATTCCGCTCGAGCTGCTGGTCGCGCAGGTAGTTGTACTTCGCGTTGGTCTCGATTGCGGCCTCCGCGGCGGTACGCAGCACGCGCGGGCGGATGAAGACCATCAGGTTGGTCTTGGTCCTCTGCGTGTTGCGGACCTTGAACAGTTCGCCCAGCAGGGGAATGCTGCCGAGCAACGGAACGCGCTGCTCGCTCTCCGTCAGGCGGTCCTCGATCAGGCCGCCAAGCACCAGCATTCCGCCGTCGTCGACCAGCACGCGAGTCGTGATCGTGCGTTTGTTGGTCACGAGATCTCCAGCCACCGCGGTGGCGGCAACGGAAATGCCCGAGGCCTCCTGCTCGATCTTCAGCAGGATCGTGTTCTCATCCGTGATCTGCGGCGTGATCTTGAGGATGTTGCCGACTTCCTTGCGGTCGATTGTCGTGAAGGGGTTGACGGGATTCGCTGGCGTGCCGCTGGCAACGGGGGTCGTGAACTGGCCGGTCTTGAACGGCACTTCCTGCGCCACCTTGATCTGCGCTTCCTCATTGTCCAGCGTGATGACCGAGGGCATCGAAACCACATTGGTGTCGCCGTCGCTCGCGAGCGCGCGCAGGATCGCGGCGAAATTCGTGCCGGTGTCCCGGATACGGGCGCCACCAATCGTCAGACCGCCCGGCGCACCCGTGACGTCCGATGGATTTTCGATGCCCGCGGCGACATCCCCAAGGCTGACACCGCCGATCGGCTGGTTGAAGAGCCCGACCAGGAAGTTGTCGCCAGACCCGTCGACGATCCAGTTCACGCCCAGATCGCGCGTAGCGTCCCTCGACACTTCAACCAGCATCGCTTCGATGATCACCTGGGCGCGCCGGATGTCGAGACGGTCGACGACCGCCATCAGCGACTTCATGGTCTTCGGTGGCGCCGTGACCACCAGCGCGTTGGTCTCGGGCTCGGCCCAGATGGTCACCGAGCGATCACCGCCGGCGACTGCGGGCTGTCCGGGCTGAGCGGGGGCGGAAGCGAGCGCCTGCTCCTTCAGCTTGGCCGCGAGCTTCTCCGCGTCGGCATAGCGCAGGTAGCGGACCTGGGTGTCGCCGCCGGCCTCGAGCGGCGTATCGAGATGCGTGATCAGCGTGCGGAAACGCAGGCGCTGCGAAGCCTCGCCGCCGATCAGCACGCTGTTGGTGCGCTCATCGGCCACGATGCGGGCGGCGGCACCGGCATCCGCCCCCTGCGCCGCATTCAGCGAATTCACGACGCGCACGATCTCGCTGGCAGACGCATGCTCGAGGCGCAGCACTTCGATATCGCCGTCACCGGAGCGATCGATGCGTCCGATGATGCGGACCATGCGATTCACATTCGAGGCGCGGTCCGAAATGATCAGCATGTTGGCGCTCGGATAGGCCGCCAGATGACCGTACTGCGGTATCAGCGGCCGCAGGATCGGCACCAGCTGGGCTGCCGAGACATTGCGGACCTGGACCACCTGCGTGACGATCTCGTCGGAGGTCGCGCTGACCCGCTCCGGCAGGTCATTGGCCGGCAGCTGGCGCGCGGTCGCATCCGGCAGGATCTTGATGATCGAGCCCGAAGGCACTGCGACGAATCCGTGCACCTGCAGGATGGCGAGGAAGGCCTCGTAGAATGCATCGGCACTCATCGGCGTGTTCGAGAGCATCGTGACCTGCGCGCGGACCCGCGGATCGACGATGAAATTCCTGCCGGTCACCTGGCTGACGGCCTCGATGACCTGGCCGAGGTCGGCGTCCTTGTAATTGGGCGTGATCTGCGCGCTCTGCTGGGCCGCGGACGCGAGCGGCAGCACCGTAACGAGGAGCAGGGCCAGGCGGAAGGATCGCATCATCGGACATTCCTCTGCGTGCGGCGGCTCACTCGATTGATTCCGACTCTTCCATCGGCGGCTGCTCGAGGGCGGGCGGGATTTCCTGCACGACGGTGGCCGGGTCGATCGCCAGTTGCTGCTGCTGGCCATTGCGGTCGACGGTCAGCGTGACTGCCGGGCCGGTTCCGATCCCGCGCAGCGTTTCGAGCGCGCGATTCGGGTCATCGAGCGGCGCGCCATTGACGGCAGTCACAAGATCGCCCGGTTGCAGGCCGAGCTTCGCAAACTGGGCGCGGTTGCGGCCGGGATAGACGCGGTAGCCGCGCAGCTGGCCACCCGCGAAAACCGGCTGCGGCCGCAGCAGGGTGTTGACG
>JBAQWM010000354.1:0-6618 GCA_049298915.1 Steroidobacteraceae bacterium
GCGCTGCGGATACTGGCGATCTGTTGCTGGCTGAATCCCCGCCGCTTGAGGCCCTCGCTATTGACGCCCTTCGGTTCCGCGGGCGTGCCGGCAACCAGGAGATAGGGCGGCACGTCGCGGGTGACGGCCGCATTGTTCGCGAGAAACGAGTGCGCGCCGACCTTGCAGAACTGGTGGATGCCGGAGTATCCGGACAGGATGACCCAGTCGCCGAGTTCCACATGCCCGGCCAGCGCGGTGCAGTTGGACATCACGCAATGGCTGCCGACGATGCAGTCGTGGGCGACATGCGAATAGGCCATGAACAGGTTCTCGTCGCCGATCTTCGTGACGCCGCGTCCGCCGGCCGTGCCGCGATTGACCGAGCAGAATTCCCTGAACACATTGCGGTCGCCGACCTCGAGCCGCGTCGGCTCGCCGCGGTATTTCCTGTCCTGGGGCTCGTCCCCGATCGAAGCGAACTGAAACACCTTGTTGCCGCGCCCGAGCGTGGTCGCGCCGTTGATGACCGCATGCGGCCCGATCCAGCTGCCGGCGCCGATGCGGACCCCGGCGCCGATGACGGCGAAGGGGCCGACCTGCACGCCGTCCTCCAGCACCGCGTCCGGCGCGATGACGGCGCGCGGATCGATCACGAACGGACCTCGGGCGCGACCATCATCCTGGCCGATGCGACTTCCTCGCCGGCGACTTCGGCGACCGTCGAGAATTTCCAGATGCCGCGGATCGCGCGCTCGAGTGTCGCCTTCAGGATCAGCTGGTCGCCCGGTTCGACCGGGCGCCGGAAACGCGCATCGTCGATGCCGACGAAGTAGAAGCGGGTTTCCTCGTCCGGCACGACGCCGGCGGTCTTGAACGCGAGGATGCCGGCCGCCTGGGCGAGCGCCTCCAGGATCATCACGCCCGGCATCACCGGCCGATGTGGAAAGTGCCCGGGAAAGAATGGCTCGTTGATCGTGACATTCTTGATCGCGTGGATGCTCTTGCCCGGCACGCATTCGATGACGCGGTCCACCAGCAGCAGCGGGTAGCGATGCGGCAGCTGCCTGAGGATCGCATTGATGTCCATCGGAAAGCCTTCGGTCATTCGTCCGCCTCCTCAGCCGCGCCGCCGCCACCCCGCCCGTGACCGGCAGGCCGGCGCTCACGCGCGTCGAGCCGCCGCAGCCGCGCCACGGTACGACGCCATTCGGGTGTCCGCATCGCCGGGATGCCGGATGAATACGTGCCGGGGCCAGGCAGCGAATGCGTCACCAACGAGAATCCGGTCACCAGCACGTCGTCGCCGATTTCGAGGTGCCCCGCGATGCCGACCGCGCCGCCGATCATGCAGCGGCGCCCGATGATCGTGCTGCCGGATATGCCGACGCAGCCGGCGATCATCGTATGCGCTCCGATGCGGCAGTTATGGCCGACCTGTACCAGGTTGTCCAGCTTCACGCCGTCGCCGATGACCGTGTCCTCGATCGTGCCGCGGTCGATGGCGGTATTCGCGCCCACGTCGACGTCGTCGCCGAGGCGCACGGAGCCGAGATGCGGCACCTTGACGAATCCGTCCGGCGCCGGCGCAAAGCCGAATCCCTCGCCACCGACCACCGCGCCCGGCTTGAATACGCAGCGCCGGCCGATCGAGACATCGTGGCAGATCGTGACCGAAGCCTCGAGCCTGCAGTCGTCGCCGAGACTCGCGCCGGCGCCGATGACGGAATTCGGGCCGATCGAACACCGTTCGCCGATCACCGCACCGGCGCCGATCACGGCATTCGGGCCGATCCAGGCGCTGGCCGCCACCCTGGCGCCGGGCGCAATCCTGGAACCGGGAGCGGCGCCCGGAGTCACCGCCGGTTCTGGATGCATGCCCTCCGCGATGCGCGCGAAAGCCGCATAGGGATGCGGGCCGACCAGCGCCGCGACCGGACAGTCGGCGAGCATCTCGCGTGCCAGCACGACGGCGGTTGCCCGCGTCGACGCAAGCTGCCGGCGGAATTTCATGCCGCTGCAGAAAGTGAGTGTGCCGGGTGCGGCAGACGACAGCGAGGCGACCGCCTGGACCGGGAGGTCCGGATCGCCGGACAATTCCAGTCCGTAGCGCACCGCAAGCTCGCCGAGCGTGATCGCCATGGCGGCGCCCCCTGGCGGCTCTCCAGCCGCTCAGTTCTTCGGCGCTGGAGCGGCAGCCGGCGCCTTGGCCTTGATGGCGGCGACCACCTGCGCTGTGATGTCCACCGTCTCGGCGGCAAACAGCACGCCGTCGCTGATGACCAGCTGGTAGCCGTTGGCGCGGGCCCAGACCTGCACTTCCTGCAGCAGCGCGTGCTGGACCTTGCCGAATTCCTCGTTGCGGCGGAGATTCGCGTCTTCCTGCAGCTCGGTGAAGCGCCGCGACAGGTTGATCTCGCCCTCGCGCACCTCGCGCTCCGCTTTCGTCCGGTCGGCCTCGGACATCACGGCTGCTTCGCGCTTGAGCTTGTCGGCCTTCTCCTGCAGGGTTTTCTGCTGGGCCGCCAGTTCGCGCTGCCGGGGCAGGAACTCGCCTTCGAGCGCCTGCTGGGCTGCGCGCGCCTGGGGCGACTCCTCCAGCAGGCGCCCGGTATTCACATAGCCGATCCTGATTTCAGCCTGGGCCGCGACCGGCGCCGCCGCGAGCGCGATGCCGCAGAGCAGCGCGCATGAAATGGAATGCCTGATCATGTGTTTCATCTTGTCTCGACTCGTCAGAACGCGGATCCGATGGAGAACTGGAAGCGCTCGACTTCATCCGCATAGCGGATTCCGTCGCCGCGGTATTCATTCAGCGGTACGGCATAGCTGAACCGGAACACTCCCAGCGGAGCGAGCCACTGCACCGCCAGGCCCGCCGACTGCCTCAACTCATTGTAATCGAACTCATAGTCCACCGGCGTGGCGCCGTCGCGGCCGACAAAATTGACGCCCGCCCCCTGCGAGAACACGTTACCGATGTCAAAGAACGCGCTGATGCGCGTGCTCGCGCGCCACTTCTGCGGTACCGGCAGCAACAGCTCGGCGCGGCCGAATACCTTCAGGTTGCCGCCATAGGGATTCCCGAAGCTGTCTTTCGGGCCGAGACGGCTCTCGGCGAAGCCGCGCACCGTGTCGGGCCCGCCGCCGAAGAACTGGCGATAGGGCGGCAGCGCGGTGGTGTCGTCGCCGAGCGCATCGCCGTAGCCGATTTCGGCGCCCAGCGCGACCCCCCACTGCCGCCACAACGGGAACAGCTTCAGGCCCTCGTAATTGAACACGTAGTAGTCGACCTCGCTGCCCGGCGCCGTCACCGACACCGACAGCGAATGCCGGCTGCCGCGGTCCGCGAAGATTGCGCGGTTGCGTGAATCATAGAACCAGCCGGTGATCAGCTCGAAAGTATTGAACTTCGTGCCGCATACAATCGTCGCAGTAAGGGGCGGGTTTTCACAGTCCGGGTCGGTGGCCACTCCTTCGATCACGCGCGTATATGGATTGCCATTGTTCGCCACCCACGACACCGCCTCTGGCGCGCTGTTCCGCGGGTTGACGACCAGGTCCGACTGCTGCGCGACGAGACCGAAGCGCAGGCCCTGGAACTCGGTGATCGGATAGCCGAACTCCGCCGACACCGACATCGTCGTCGTGGAAAAATCCGAAGCCGCGGAGACGAACTGCGTGATGTCCCGGAACTGCAGGCCGATGGTGCGCGAAAGCCCGTCCGAAGTCGTGTACGGATCCGTGTGCGAAATGCTGTAGGACTGCGAGTACTGCCCGGACACCAGCTCGACCCCCAGCCGCTCTCCGGATCCCATGAAATTGGAATGCACGAAGCTCCCATTCAGCAGGAACGACTGCGACTCCGAATAGCCGATGCCGCCGCTGAACTGCCCGGGCAGGCCTTCCTTGATGTCGAAATCCACGTCGACCAGGTCGGGCGTGCCCGGCACCGGTGTGGTCTCGAACTCGACCTTCTCGATGTATGGCAGGCGCTGGATCCGCTCCTTGGAGCGTTCCAGCAGTGCATTCGACAGGTAGGAGCCCTCGAGCTGGCGCAACTCGCGACGCAGCACCTCGTCATCGATCGCACTGGTGTTGATGAAATTGATGCGGCGCACGTAGGCCCGGCTGCCGGGATCGACGAAAAAAGTCAGGTTGACTGTCTTGTTCTCCTCATTCACCTGCGGCACCGGGTCGATCTTGGCGAATGCGTAGCCCTCCACGCCGAGCCGGTACGCGATGAATTCCTGGGTCTGCGTGATCAGCTTGCGCGAATAGGTCTGGCCCGGCTGGACCACCAGCAGCCGGCGCAACTCCGATTCCGGCACCTTCATGGTCCCGGCAAGCGTGACCTCGCCGACCTTGTAGACCTCGCCCTCGCGGATATTGACCGTGATGAAGATATCGTCCTTTTCGGGCGCGATCGCGACCTGGGTGGATTCGATATCGAAGTTGGCATAGCCGCGGTCCTGGTACCAGGAGCGCAGCGTCTCGAGATCGCCCTCGAGCGACTCGCGCGAATAGCGGTCATCCTGCCGGTACCAGGACAGCCATCCCGGCGTGCGCAGCTTGAATTCCTCGAGCAGCGTCTCGTCGTCGAATGCCTCGTTGCCGACGATATTGATCTGGCGGATCCGCGCGCGCTTGCCCTCGACCACCTCGATCCTGATCTTGACTTTGTTGCCGGGCACCTCTTCCACATTGGCATCGATGCGGACCGCATACTTGCCGCGGCTGAAGTACTGGTCGGTCATGTAGCTCTGGACTTCCTCCAGCACCGAGCGGTCGAAGGTCTTGCCGGTGGCGAGCCCGACCGCGCGCAGGGATTTCTGCAGGTCCTCGGTCTTGATGTCCTTGTTGCCGCTGATGTCAAAACTCTCGATCGAGGGACGCTCGTCCACCGCGACCACCAGTGTGGGGCCGTCGCGGCGCAATTCGATGTCGCGGAAGAACCCGGTCGCGAACAGCGCGCGAATCGCCTCCTGCACGCGCCGCTCGTCGAGGCGATCGCCGATATTGACGGGCAGGTAGTTGTAGACCGTGCCCTCGGAGATGCGCTGCAGTCCTTCGACCCGGATATTGCCCACGACGAACTCGGCGCCAGCATTCTGCGCCAGGCCGGCGGGCGCGTATGCGAGCAGGATGCCGCTGATGAGCCGTCGTAGCATTTGCGCGTGGATTCCTTGCGCGATCAACCGAGGAGCCGCGTGATGTCGTTGTAGAACGCGAAGCCCATCAGCAGAATCAGCATCGCGATACCCAGCCTCTGGCCCAGTACCTGCGCCTCCATCGGCAGCGGGCCGCCCCTGGCCATTTCCACCAGCTGATACACGATCTGGCCGCCATCCAGGACCGGTATCGGCAGCAGATTCAGCACCGCGAGCGAAATCGAGACCAGCGCCAGGAATCCAAGATAGTAATTGAAGCCCTCGGTCGCCGTCAGCCCGGCGTACTGCGCGATATTGATCGGACCCGAGATGTTCTTGGTCGAGACGCGGCCGGTGACCATGTGCCACAGGAAGCGCACCGTCAGGGCGCTCTTGTCCCAGGTTTCCCGGACCGCCGGTGCGATGGCGCCGAATACGCCGTGACGCTCGACGGTCTGCATCGACTCCGGGAATGCCGGCATCGCGCTGGTATCCACCCCAAGCCCGATCTGGCCGATCGCCCGGCCTTCTTCCTCGACGGTCTTCGGCACCAGCGTGAGCGAAAGCCGGGCGCCAGCGCGCACCGCGGTCAGCTGCGTACTCATCCCGGGCCGCGCCCGGATCGCCGCGACGAATGCGCCGAAGTCGGCCACCGGCTGACCCTCGACTTCGATGATGTGATCGCCGATCGCAAGACCGGCCCGTTCGGCGGGATCACCGGCCGTCAGCACCCCGACCACCACCGGCTGTTGCGGGTACCAGAATGACAGCCCGAGGCCGCGCAGCAGGATGCCGGGCTCGGTCAGCTTGCGCCGTTCTTCTTCCGGGACGACGATTTCCAGGTCGCGCTCGCGGCCGTCCTGCCCGCGCACCGAGAGCGGGACACGGCCGCGATCGACCACCTGTTCCAGGATGCCGAGCACCGCGGCCTGGCGGGTCGGCGTCGCGCGTCCGGCGACCCGGATCAGTTCATCGTCGGGCCGCAGGTCCGCAGCGGCCGCGAAGGAGCCGGGCGCGACCTGACCGACGACCGGTTTCAGTCCCGGGATCCCGTACAGGAACAGCGCCCAATAGGCGGCAATCGCAAACAGGAAATTCGCGCCGGGGCCGGCCAGCAGCACCAGGATGCGTTGCAGCGGCGGCCGCCGATTGAAGGCCCGGTGCTCCTCGCCGGGCGCCACCGGGCCCTCGCGCTCGTCGAGCATGCGCACATAGCCCCCGAGCGGAATCGCCGCCAGCACATACTCGACGCGGTCCGGTTCGCCCCCGATGCGGCGCAGCAGCGGCTTGCCGAAACCCAGCGAGAAACGCAGCACCTTGAATCCGAGCCGCCGCGCGACCCAGTAGTGGCCGAACTCGTGCACCGACACCAGCACGCCGATAGCGATGACGAATGCCAGCAGGGTCGTTAGGCCGAAGCTCATGCGGCACCTCCGGCCACCTGGTGCGCGCGCGAATCGGCGGGCTGGTTCGCTCGCAAACTCCGCCG
>JBAQWM010000355.1:0-1683 GCA_049298915.1 Steroidobacteraceae bacterium
TCACGACAAATGGGTGACGAAAGGCTCGAAGAAGCAGAAGCGCCAGCGCGTCTACGACCTGGAATGCAACCGCCTGGTCCCCGACTTCTGGGCCTTCGCGCTCACCGCTGGCTTGTGGATCGGCGACGACTGGCGCCTATCGCTGGTGAATCACTGGTCAACCGGCGGCGCGTCGTTCCCAAACAGCGGGCAGGACTTCCTGCTGGTGGAGCGGAGGTTTTAATTTCGCCGTGGGTAAAGCGTGGAGTCACGAACGGCAGAGTGGCAAGGACGAATGGCTCACGCCAAGATTCATCCTCGACGCACTCGGTTCGTTCGATCTGGACCCGTGCGCGTCAGTAGTGCGCCCGTGGCCAACCGCTGCTGCTCACTTTACCACCGCCGAAGATGGCTTGAGTCGGCCTTGGAACGGTCGTGTGTGGATGAATCCGCCGTATGGCCGCGAGACAGCGCGCTGGATGGCGCGGCTGAGGGATCACGGCAATGGCATTGCGCTGATTTTCGCACGCACTGATACGCGCATATTCTTCGATAGCGTCTGGGGATGGGCTGACGTAGTGATGTTCTTGCGCGGGAGGCTGAAGTTCGTGGATACCGCGGGCGTTGCGGCCGGTACTGCTGGCGCGGCGTCCTGTCTGGTTGCATTCGGAGAAGCGAATGCTGACGTCCTTCGTAGATGTGGCCTAATCGGGCATGTCGTGGAAGCAACATTCAGGAGCCGTTGAAATGCAATTTCGTGAGCATCGCGGCTCGTTAGACAATTCGATGGAAACCGTAGTCGAGTTGGCTGACCACGCTGCCCTGATGGATCATTTGCGCGCACTGGCAAAGCCGTGGCCGACATTCCCGCCGATCAATGAAAAGACGGTCTCTGTTGTTCCATATTGCAGAGATGAGCGGATTGGCTGGGATACGCACATTGTGAGGCTTGTTGGTTACGGAGTGCTGGGCTACACGGATGGCCCCGCATGAGCCGCTCACGTCACTACCGCCGCAGTGGGCCGGGCCGGATGGCGAAACTTGGGCGCTGTAGGCCAGGTAGAAAGCTGTGGAAGGTGGTGCGGAAAACTGCTCTCGGTGGGGTCATCGGCGGGCGCTGATCTACTCCGCCTCGATCCACCTGACCAGCACCTGACGATCGGTGGTTTCGAGGCGGAAGCTGTGGCCGAGGATCTCGACGCAGTTCCTGATGAATGCGGCCTGAGCCTCGAGACCAAGGCGCCAGACACCGCCATCGAACTTGCACGCCGCCGTGATCTGGGCCTGCCTTGACGGTCCCATTGCCTCGACTGGTTTAACCCTACTGAGGGTCGACGGAATCTCCGGTCGCTGCGGCGACGAACTGCAGGCCCCAATCGTCAGACAGACGCACAACAGGACAGCCGGTTTTCTCATCGAGAGTCTCCTGCAACGCGGCCACGCGGCTCCATGCGCGTGACCTTTCAATTCTCGCTGCCTCAAGAGCAGCCTTCGTCTCGGCCAGCTCACGGCGATCTGTTTCGTCTACCGGAGCCTGCTTGATGACCCTTTCGTTCGCTGCAGCCTGTGCATCCTCAAATGCTTCCAGCTTCGGCTTCACGACGGCGAGCTCGGCAGAATCAGCTTTCCAACCCTTGACTGTCCACCCGGCCCACGCAATGCCACCGCCCACGCCAGCAACGATCACGCCGATGATGATCCAGG
>JBAQWM010000356.1:0-6270 GCA_049298915.1 Steroidobacteraceae bacterium
AAAAAGCGTGAAAACTTCAGAATTCCAGCTTTCGCCGCTACCCAGCACCGTTACGAGAATCGCGGCGTATATATAGACGATAAGCCCGATCGTCAGACAGCCGGTCCAGCCCGACGCGAATGCTTCGCGCGGCGCTTCCGTCAACGTCGGTAACTGGCCGGTAGACATCTGGGGCGTGCCCGTTCCCACGCGGCGACGCTGCCACAACGACAGCGTGCTGGCCGTCTCATATGTAAGCTCAGCTGGCTCCGAGTTAACTGTGACCCAGATCAGGAAATCGGGCCTGATGATGGGAATATGGAGCGGTAAATGACCGGATCGTGAGATCGGCGGCCGTATTGCGGTAATTCCGGCGATCAGGATTTCCAGACCGCATCTGCAACGCGCATCAGGTTCTCTCCGAGGATCCCGTTGATTGCCGCGGGGGTATAGCCGAGGCGCGTGAGTCCCTCGGCGATATCCGGCATGGATTCGGGGCCGAGGAATTCCATGCCGGCGCGATAGCCCCATTCCGCCGGCCACAACTCGCGGCTCTCGCGCCCAGGCTCCTCGACGCCAGATCCCTTGAACATGTAGTCGAGACCCAGGGCGACATGTTCCGCGCCGATCAGCTGCGAGACATAGTCGATGTTGTGCACGACTGCCTTCGCCGTCGGGGTGCCATTGCCGAGGAACAGCCCCACGCCATTGATTCCGACGACGCCATTTGTTGCCGCGCAGGCTCTTATCAACTCATCCGGGATGTTGCGGGGATGCTCCCGCAGTCGGCGTGGATTGGAATGCGAGAAGATCACGGGCCGATCCGAGGAATCGATGATTTCGCGTGCAGTGCGATAGCCGGCGTGCGAACAGCACTTGATCATGCCGACGCGATCCATCTCCCGCAGCATTGCACGCCCGAGATCCGTCAGGCCCTCGTCTACGGGATCGTGGCAGCCGCCGCCGGCGAGATTGCGGCGGTTGTAGACCAGGAGCATCCAGCGCACGCCGATCTGGTACAGGAACTCGACCAGATTCAGCTGCTCGCCCAACGCGTAGACGCCTTCCACATCCAGGCAGACGGCAAGCCGCCCAGCCGCCTTGGCCGCACGAATGTCCCTGGTCGTCAGACCCAGGGCATATCGGTCGGCATGCCTCTGGACGTAGTGGCGAATGCTGGCGGCAGTCCGGATCAGTACCTCGAGCGGTACATGACTGTCGCCGATGTTGATCGTGACCACGTCGATGCCCGCTTTGCGGTAGCGCTCGATGCCCGGCAGCCACTGCTCCGTGTCATTGAATGGCAGGCAGGCGTGGTTATCCCATACTACTGTCGTTTTGCTCATGTAGTGACGCATGACTCGGATGATCTGCCAGGATACCCGCAGGACCGATCTGTCTGTTATCCGGGGGTCGCAGGCTCGAAATGGAAGCCTGCGGCCCGCCGGGCTTCCTCAATTGACGATTCCGGCACGGGAGTGACCGTCATGAAACTATTCAATCTGATCTGGGCTGCGCTGCTCGGCACCGCGGTCGCGGCCCCGGCATGGGGCTGCTCGATCTGCCGCTGTGGCGATCCGACATTCAACGCCCTGGGAATGGCAGGGGTGGCGCAAACCGGTTTTCGCCTCGCCCTCGACTGGGACCAGGTGGAAAAACGGAAGGCGCACCGGGCGACCACCATGTCTCGAAGTTGCGTGAGGAGCGGACGACACTTCTGGCGGGGTGGGGCATTTCCGACCGCTTCAGTGTCTTTGCGCGCCTGCATTACAGTCATCGCGACTTGACCGAGATCGACGACGGCGCGGCCGATGTTTCGAGCGCCTCGGGTATTGCGGATCCGGAAATCCATGGTCAGGCGCGGCTCTGGGCCTCCGGCCTGGATGGCGACGTTGGAATTCGATCGAGCGTCTATGCAGTTTTCGGCCTGAAGACCGCATGGGGCGAAAACAACGCGTCACGCGCAGGCGAGCGGCTCGATGAGCACGTCCAGCCCGCCACCGGATCGACTGACTGGTTCGCCGGCCGGTCGGCATCCCATCAGCTCAATCCACGCTCGGTCCTGTTCGCCTCGATGCAATACCGGCATACCGGCCGCAACGACTCCGGCTGCCGCTACGGGCGAATCAGGCTTCTGAATCTCGCGTATGAGCACAAGCTGAGTGCGAGGTGGGACGCGGTCATTGAGGCGAACTTTCGGCAATCGGACCTCGACCAGGCTTCTGCGGGAGAGCTGGGTGAACCGGACACCGGCGGATCGATTACCTATCTGACGCCGCGTATCCTGTTCGACGCCGGTGGAGGCTGGGTGCTGCGGGCGGCCACACAGATTCCGCTGTCAAACTCGGGTCGCAATGGACATCAGGACGAGGGGGCCGTGATCAATGTCGGTATTTCGCGGCTGTTCGGCCAGTAATCGCGTCAGGCAGAAGCCGTCAGACTGCCGAAGCGCCCGCTCTGGTAGTCGCGTATCGCCTGCGCAATCTCGCTATCGCTGGTCATGACGAATGGGCCGTATCCGACGACCGGCTCGTGAATCGGCGCTCCGGAGAGCAGCAGCAGCGTCGCTTCGGTTTCCACTCCGATCGTGAACTCGCCGCCGTTGCGCTCGAAGATTGCGAGTTGGGCCTCGCCCGCCGGACTGCTGCCATTGATCAGCGCGCGCCCATGCACCGGGATTACCGCTGTCGTATGGCCCTCGGGTGTTGCAAGCTTCGCCGTTACGCCCGCATTCAGGCGCAGGTCCCAGACATTGATCGGCGTGAATGTCTGCGCGGGACCCCGCCCTGCGCCGAACTCACCGGCGATCACCCGCAGGCGGCCGCCCCCACCGGGCAACTGGATTGCCGGGATGTCGCGGTCGAGCAGGGTCTGGTAGCGGGGCGCCGACATCTTGTGCTTTGCCGGGAGATTGACCCACAACTGCATCATTTCCATCGTGCCGCCGGCGCGTGTAAATGATTCGGAATGGAATTCCTCATGGATGATGCCTGAGGCGGCCGTCATCCATTGCACATCGCCCGGGCCGATGCGCCCGCCATTGCCGGCGGAATCACGGTGCTCCAGTTCGCCCTGATAGACGATCGTGACAGTCTCGAATCCGCGATGCGGATGTTCGCCGACCCCGCGTCGCCGGTTCGCAGGCTCGAATTTCCGCGGCGCGGCGTAATCGAGCATCAGGAAGGGACTCAGCTGCTCGCGGCCGAGACCATCGTACGAGAATATGGATTGCACCGGGAATCCGTCTCCGACCCAGTGCGGCGGCTGGGGCTCATGAACTGACAGCAGCTTGCGCATGATTCAGTCTGCCTCGGCTCGCCGGGTCGTAATCCTGACGCCAGCGAGCAGTGTCTTCGATACCGGTGTCCTGGCGGCAATATCGATCAATTTCAACCATTGCTCGTCGTAGGGAGTCGGTCCGCGATTGCCGCCGCCGGCGGAAACAGGCTCGTCGGCGGACAACTGGAAGCCACGGGTCGCGATACGCTGGTGGTAATTCGGGCCGGCCGGCGTGACGACAGCGGATGCGAGTCGCTTCACTGGCGAACGCTCCGCAGATTTACGCCCTTCAGGTCCGGAGCGATCAGCGGCCTGCCGCTGGCGCCGACAACCCTGCCAAAGCGGTCGCCCGCGATCCAGTCGCTCCTCGCGGCCTCCAGCTCGGCCTGGCTGCGAGCGACGAAATTCCACCACAGGAGAATTTCCTCGGCGAAAGGCAGACCGCCGATCAGCATCATCCGCGACGCTGACTTCGAACCGAGCTCGAGCGCACTCCGGCCTGCCCCCAGGTAGAGAAGTGTACCGGGTGCAAGGACTTCGTCGTCGAGTGTGGGCGCTCCTTCGAGCGTCAAGGCCGCATGCTCGAAGAAAGCATCGAGCGGCAATGTCGTCTTCGCGCTTCCACGCGTGGCGAGATCGAGGCCGATGAGCGGTGTATAGACCCCTGCGGGCGACCGTTCGCCATCGCACTGGCCGGCCAGCACCGTGATCCTGAAACCGCCACGGTCGAAGACCGGCAGGGCCTGGTAATGATGAAAGGCAGGCTCGCGATGGCGCTCGGTATCCGGGAGCGCAATCCACAGTTGAGTGGCATGAAAATGCCCGGCGCGGCCCAGCGGCGATTCCTCGGCATGGGAAATGCCGCGGCCCGCCGTCATCAGGTTGACCTGACCGGGTCGAATCAGCTGCTCGCAGCCGAGACTGTCACGGTGCAGCACCTCGCCCTCGATCATCCACGTGAATGTCTGCAGCCCGATATGCGGGTGCGGGCCGATGTTGAGACCCTTGCCAGGCTCGTAATCGGCCGGTCCGGCATGATCAAGAAAGCACCAGGCGCCGACCATGCGGCGATGGCGATTCGGTACCGCGCGACGGATCTCGAAACCATCGCCGATCACGGCCCGATGTGCCTCGAGACGTTCGACCTGCTCTGCCGCATTGTTCATCTGGCTTGCCCGTCCGTGGATGATCGCGGTTGCAATCATGCAGCCAGGTAGCGGTTGCTGACAATCGGTAGTAGGCTCGTGGCACCGAGGGCGGCCAGGCGGGCAGAGGCGATGCCGCATATGCGCACCATGATTGCAGCCGTGCTGCTGATCGCGCCGATTCCAGCGCTCGCAGATGAAGATCTGCCGACGCCCGAAGCGCGGCTGGCCGCAGCAGGATATGCGATTCCAGCGGCGCCCAGGCCGGTCGCGACTTACGTTACCTCGGTGCGTACGGGCAACCTGCTGTTCCTTTCGGGCCACGGCGAGTGCGGCGAGACCCTGAAGACCGGCAAGGTCGGGCGGGACCTGACACTCGAGGAGGGCGTCCGTTCCGCCGAGCGCGTGGGTCTCTGCATGCTGGCGACCATCAAGGCCGCCGTTGGCGAACTCTCCAGGGTCAAGCGCTTCGTACGCATTCTGGGAATGGTGCAGACGACCGAGGACTTCAGGGATCACCCGAAGGTCATGAATGGATTCTCCGACCTGATGGTTGTCGCATTCGGTGACAATGGCCGCGGCGCAAGAGCTGCCGTCGGCATGCAGTCACTGCCTTCAGATATCCCGGTCGAGATCGAGGCGACCGTCGAGCTCCACGACGGTTCTTGAAATAGCGCGCCATGCGATCCCTGCTGGTCCTGGCGCTGCTGGTCACGAGCGGTTACTTCAGTCTCTGCGCGTGGCTCTATTTCTCGCAGCGATCGCAGATCTATTTCCAGGTGCCGGAGGTCAATCCGCCGGGCGCCCAGTCGATCCGCCTGGAAAGCGGCGCCGCTACGCTGAAGATCTGGGTGGTCGAACGGCCAGGCCCGCGCGCGCTGATCTACTTCGGGGGCAATGCTGAGGATGTATCCGTCAATCTGCCGGCCTTTGCTGCGGCATTCCAGGATCACTCGCTGTACCTCGTGAATTACCGCGGCTACGGCGGAAGCACGGGCAGCCCCACCGAGGCCGCGCTGATCGCGGATGCGAAGGCGATCTTTGATCATCTGCGCGCGCAATATCCGGATATTGCGGTCATCGGCCGGAGTCTCGGCACAGGTGTCGCGATACAGCTTGCGGCGACTCGCGAGCTGCGTCGCCTCGTGCTGGTAACACCATTCGACAGTCTCGCCAATGTGGCAGCCGCGCATTTTCCGCTGTTTCCGGTGGCGCTCCTGATGCGCGACCGCTACGACTCGGCCAATCGCACCCACGCAATCCGCTGTCCGGTGCTGGCGATAATCGCGGGCAATGACGAAATCATACCGCGTGCGAGGTCGGAGGCGCTGGTGAACTCGTTTCCGCGATCGCAGATCCGCGTGACGCGGCTCGACGGCGCCATGCACAATGCGATCGACATGTATCCAGGCTACCATCGCGCCGTCGCGAACTTTCTGGCGGCAGATTGAGTCATAATTGTGGCCAGTGGCACGCTGTGCCGCGATAATCCGGGGGCGATGACCAGTCAATTGCCATTCGGGGGCCGGATATACCTCGCGATCCTGGTGCTCACGTTGCTGGCCTCCGGCTGTTCGGTGCAGCGTTTCGCGGCCAACAGGATCGGCGATTCGCTTGCCGCCGCCGGCACGACGTATTCCGCAGATGAAGACCCGGAACTGATCGGCGCCGCGCTGCCATTCAGCCTGAAACTGATGGAAAGCGTTCTGGCCGCCACACCCGAGCACCGCGCGCTGCTGGCCGCAACTGCCGCCGGTTTCACCCAGTACGCCTACGCATTCGTGCAGCAGCAGGCCGATGTCATCGCCCTGGATGACACCGAACGCGGCTGGATTGAGTGGGATCGCGCGCGCCGGATGTACCTGCG
>JBAQWM010000357.1:0-6181 GCA_049298915.1 Steroidobacteraceae bacterium
GTTGCGGCTCGCTGCCACCCCTCATGCGCCCGATGTTGCCGCGGTGCGTCCACAGGATGAATGCCGCCATCGCAATCGCAAATGTCAGCAATGGCAATGCCGGCGGGCCGAGCAGCCACAGCGCGACCGGCACCGCGCCGGCGGCGACCATTGTCGCCAGACCGGCAAATCCGGTCAGCAGGACGATCAGCAGCCAGCCCCCGATGGCGACCGGCAGGACCGCGGGCGCGAGCATCAGCAATGCACCGGCGAGTGTCGCGCCACCCTTGCCGCCGCGGAACTCGTGGTACAGGGGCCAGACATGGCCCGCGACCGCAGCCGCAGCGCAGGCCGCGGCGATCCACCCGCGCTCGATGCCGGCAGCGCCGGCAATCCCGGGAATCTCCCAGGCGGGCAGCCAGGCGGCAGCCAGGGCGCCCTTTCCGACGTCGATCAGGACCACGCCTGCCGCGAACCAGACTCCCTGGGTGCGCAGTGCATTGGTTCCGCCCGCATTGCCGCTGCCCTGCAGACGGATGTCGACGCCCTGCGCGGCGCCGATCACGAGCGCGCCGAGCAGCGAACCCAGCAGGTAAGCGATCAACATCTTGAGGCCGAGTTCCAGCATTCCCACGCCTCCCGCGTGCCGCCAGGGAATTCTAGCATCGCGAACCGGACACTCAGTGCGGCAGGAATACTTCCGCGATCATGCAGCGCACGCTGCCGCCGCCGTAACGCTCGATGGTCGGTATCGGCGCGGTCACGATCCGGCCCCGGCGTTCGAGCGCCAGGCGTTCACGCGGGCCGAGGCATTCCCAGGCCGCAGCGGACATCGCGATCAGCGGCTCGCCATCTGTCGACCGGAGCGCCAGCAGGTTTCCCGCGAAGCTGTTCATCTGTGCGACGCTGATCGCGACCGCCTCGTGGCCGGTCTGCTCGAGTGTATCGACCACGGTCGCGCGCTGCTTCGGGTCGGGTATCGCCTCGGGGCACAGCACGGCAAAATCCGCGCCGATCGCCATCATCACATTGGTGTGGTAGATCGCCTGCCCGCCCGGTCCCACTGCGTCGAAGCTGATGACACGGTAGCCAAGACGCGATGCAAAATCCCCGAGAGAGCGCGGCGTCGTGCGCGGCGACCAGCAGGCATAAGCCACGCGATGACAGCGATCCAGCACCAGGCTGCCGGTACCCTCCAGATATTCGCCGTGTCCTTCCCAGGCCGTGAGATCGATCGTGCGCGTCGTGCGAAAACCCGCCGCCCGCAACCGCTCGATCGGTTCTTCGCGGCGCTCTGCCCGCCGGCTCGCGGCCATCAGGGGATACAGCACCAGGCTGCCGTCATCGTGGAAACTGATCCAGTTATTCGGAAAGCAGGCGTCGGGCTTGGCGGGCTTTGCACTGTCGTCGGCCACATGCACCGCAACCCCGGCCTCAGCAAGCCGTCCCACCAGCCCTTCGAATTCGCGCCGCGCTGCCAGCGGCGCATCCGGGGGTGCAGCGCCACGCTGGAACAGATTCGACAGGGCGGTCTCGGGATTTGCGCCGAACTGCGCCGGCCGGATCATCAGCACCGCATCGGCGCACTGCCGGTCAGCTTCCGGCCCGGGTTTCATCACACCAGTCTAGCAAGCGGCGGCGCGGCCGCGTGCCGATGAAAAAAGGGCGCGGCCTTTCGGGCCGCGCCCCGATTGCCGGATCCCGTTCAGAACTCGAAGCGCACTCCCAGCTGGACGCGCCACACGGAGTTGAGCGCGGTCAGCGAAGTGACCGGCGCCGTCGGGCCGGTCTGGCCCAGGCGCGGCCGGTACACATAGCAGGACGGCGCGCCGCCCGGACAGCCGGTGGTCGCAATGCGATTAACGTCGAGCACCGGTGACACATAGATGAAGCTCACCTGGCTGACCTGGCCCCAGTCATTGTTGATCATGTTGGCGAGGTTCTCGATGTCCAGGCTCACGACACCGCGCGCATTGCGCCAGACCGGGATTTCCTGGGCCAGGCGCAGGTCGACCGTCGTCACCCAGGGGCTGCGGCCCGAATTGCGAGGAACGATCTTGCCCCGATAGCGCTCGAGCTCTTGCGACTGGATGAAGGCGTCCGTGTCCGAACGGAACTGCGCCGAAGCCGCCGCATCCACGACGCCGCCTACCAGCGCCTCGTAAATCACGTCGGCGGCCGTCCCGGCCTCCCCCGGCACATAGAACAGTAAGCGCTGGCGGGCCGACTGCCGCGGATCGCCGAATACCGATGTCCCGGCGCCGAATGTATAGCTGAACGGCCGGCCGGAGCGGCGTTCGGCCACCACGGCGACGCTGGTTTCGTTGTCGCCGAAGAATGCCTTGCGCCAGGAGAACAGGCCCTTGAACTGGTGCTCGATCTCGTAATTCGAGGTTTCGAGACCGGGGTTGTTGGGATCTGCAACCGCGAAACTGTCCCAGTTCGAGCGGGCCGTGGAACTCGTGCCTGAATTCACGTCCTTGATGTCCTGGTGGCCATAGCCGAAGTAGGCGTCGAAGCGCCCGGCTCGCGTGCGCCAGGTCTTCGAGAAGTCCGTGGCGAAGACCGTGCCTTCACCCTGGTGCGTGTTGGTCAGCAGCAGATCCTGGCCCGACGGGCGGACGCAGGTCCCGGTGAGTGGCGGATTGCAGGGTGACGTGTCGGCCCGCGTTGTGTAGCGCGGCCGGCCATCCGGCGCGGTGCCGGTCTGCACCAGGCGCAGGTCCTTCCACAGCACTTCATCCTTGACCCGCGACAGTACGAGGTCCGCGGTCCACTCGATGTCCCAGGGCAGCGTGGTCTTCATGCCCAGATTCCACCGGTACTGGGATGGAATTTCGAAATCGGGGTCGACGACACTGACCTCGCCATCGCCGCGCAGCAGGGTGTGATTGGCCTGGACCGCCTGGTTGATGTTGAAACCGTCGACATTCGACAGCCCGGCCTGCAGCGCCGGCGGCGAGCTGGAACTTATGAACTGGTTCACGACGGTGACGCCATCACCCGAGAAACTGTTGGAAACCCAGACATTCGGCGAGCCGCCGCCGAACAGGCCCCAACCGCCATAGATCGTCGTCTCCGGCCGCCACTGCCAGTTGAATCCGATGCGCGGCATCACCAGGTCGCGGCCATCCAGCGTGCTGGTATTCGCAAAGCCGTAGCGGCCCGCGAAGTTCGAATTGAGCAGGGGCTGATCGCTGCCCGAATACTTGTCGAGCCGCACGCCCGCCTCCAGCTTCAGGTCCGGCGTCACCTGCCATTCGTCCTGGAAATAGAATGAGTCGACGTCGTAGCCGAACGTCGCGCCGCCATCGTCTTTCACGTTCGTGAATGCGTTGGTGTACGACAGCGAAGTCGCCGTGCGATTCTGGAAATTCGCTATGCTCGAGAAGATGTACAGGCCGCTGCTGCGCGGCACGAACAGATTGAAAATGTCGAGCATCTCGCGTTCGTAGCCCAGCATCAGCGTGTGGTCGCCGAGGAAGAAGCTTCCCTTCACTTTGATCGCGTCGAGGTCGTTGGTCAGGAAATTGGCGTGGCGGAACTCGTCGGACCCGACAAATACCGTTCCGGCCGGTTTGAATTCATTCGCCGGCGTCATCGGATTGTCGGGAATCGCGGCTGTCGCAATCTGCATTTCCGCAAAATCCGTGCCCTTCAGGGAATCCTGCCGGACTTCCACCTCCTTGCGGGCCAGCTTGAACTCGGTCGCGAACCACGGGGTCCAGTCGGAAAACAGCTGCAGCGAAACCGAGTCCATCGTGATCGCGCGGTTGTACCAGTTCGCCGGCGTGCTGACCCGGTTCAGCGACGAACTGTTGTTGCTGGTGATGACCTCGTTGCCTTCGGTGTGCTGGTAGGAGAGCGAGGCGCGCTGGGAATCGCTCAAATTCCAGTCCAGCTTGCCGAGGATCTTCTCATCCGCCTCGGTCAACACATCGAAGCGCTGGCCGGGATCGAAACCGTAGACATTGGTCGATATGTTGACGACCTGGTCGTACTCGGCCTGCGTAACACCGGCGACCTCGACCGCGGCGCCGGAACCGGCCGGTCCGAATTCCTGGGGCGCCTTGCGGTCGAGTTTCTCGTAGCTCAGGAAGAAGAACAGCTTGTCCTTGATGATCGGGCCGCCAAAGGTGCCGCCGTAGGTTTCCTCATCGAATGTAAACGTGAGTTCCCGCTCCTTGCTGCGATCGCCCGCCAGGTCATCCTTCCCCGTGTAGTAATACGCCGACCCGCTGAACTCGTTGGTGCCGGACTTGGTCACGACATTGATCGTCGAGCCGCGGAACATGCCGTATTCGACCGAGAACGGCGCGGTCAGGATCGAAACGTCCTGGATCGCCTCGACCGACAGCGGACTGCGCTGGGTCGGATAGCCATTGTTGTTGAGGCCGAAATCGTCGCTCTGGCGCACGCCGTCGATCGTGATGCTGTTGTAGCGGTTGTTGACGCCCGCGACTTCCAGCGCGTCGGAGTTGGTCGGGTCGATCCAGGCTTTCGGATCGATGCGCACGACATCCTTGATGTCGCGGCTGATGGACGGCAGTGTGCGCACGTCCTGCGCACTGAAGCGGCTTCCCGCCCCGATCGTGACATCGCGTTCCGATGATCCGGTGACCTCGACGCCCGCCAGCTGGGCGATCGGCTGGGCGACCAGCGTCACCGAACTGCGCTGCGCGAGCTGCGTATAGAGGTCCGTTACCATCGCATCCTGCATGCCCGCCGCCTTGGCGGTAACGCTGTAAGGACCGCCGACCCGCAGCCCGGTCGCCGAGAACTGCCCGGATGCGCCGGTCGTCACATTGGCCGTGGTGCCCGTTGGCACATGCACGATCGTGACCGCGGCGCCGGCGATGGGTTTCCCCTCGGCGTCAACGACAAAGCCGGATAGCTGCGAGGCGGTTTCCTGGGCCTGTGCGTAAGGTACGGCGGCCAGTGTCATGATCAGGCCTGCGCCTATAGCCACGGCGGGTGCGGACAGGATTGAGGTAACGGCGGCTGCCAGATGGACCGAGCGGCGACGATCGGACATGGATTTGCTCCCCTGATAATCCCCGTGAAAGCGACGGAAACTGGCGGTGCGCCAGGATCCGCTCAGTGCGGGAATGTTAGTGCGGGAATGTTACAGTCTGTGAGCTTTAATTTGCGACCTTCAATTTTTCTGTTGCGCCCGGTCCACATCCGCTGGCCGCGCCCGGCCTGTGTTTCCTGCAACGACAACGGCTTGGGGCAAATACCTCAGGTCAAGTTTACGACCGGCGGAACGACCGGCAGCGCCATCGGTGCGAACACTGCCTCGATCAGGAAGGGACCGCGGCGCGTGGCGGCGGCTTCGAGTGCCGATTCCAGCGCCTCGGCGCTATCGACTGTCTCTGCCTCGACGCCGAAGCCGCGGGCGAGTGCGCCAAAGCCGATCGTCGGTTGATCGAGCGACAGCACGGGCAGCGCGCGCGGTCCGGGCGGCTGGCCCTCGATCTGCAGATGCTCATAGGCGAGGATCGCGTAACTGCGATTTGCGCAGATGATGGTCGTGACGTCAAGATTCTCGCGTGCCTGCGTCCACAGGGCCTGGATGGTGTAGAGCGCACTGCCGTCACCGGAGGCGCAGACGACTTTCCGGCCGGGGCTGCCAATTGCGGCACCGGTTGCGAGTGGTAGAGCGCCCCCGATCGCGCCCCCCATGAGATCCAGCTGGTCGTGCGGGGCGGCAGCCGCCAGCGCCTGCGGCAGGCCGAGACTCGCGGTGATCGCCTCGTCGCAGAAGATCGCGCCTTCCGGCATGCCCCGTGCCAGCGCCGCAGCAAAGCTCGCCGCATTGATCGGGCCGTCCGGACGTTCCGGCAAAGTGGTAGTAGGCAGCGCGACGATCGTCGAGGGCGCCAGCATTCCCGCCAGGGAATCGAGCGCGGCCCCGCCGTCCTCGCCTGCCGCGGCAACCACCGAGACCTCAGTCTGCGGCGCAAGCGGGCGGCCGCTGCGGCCCGGATAAGCGAAGAAATTGACCGGTTCGCGCGCTTCAAACAGCAGCAGGACTTCGACATCGGCCAGAAATGCCTCCGCCGCCGCGCCGAAATAGGGAATGCGCGGGATGAAGAGGCGGCCGGCGCCCCGGGCGGCGCGGGAATTGAAGGCCTCGCTCGCGACTCGGGCGCCGGTCGCGGTGGCGAGGCGCGCGGCCGCTGTGACCGCCTTTTCATCC
>JBAQWM010000358.1:0-1721 GCA_049298915.1 Steroidobacteraceae bacterium
TCTCCTGGGTGGTCGCGACGATGCTGTCGTTGGGCGGCTTGCCCGTCCCGTCGGTCAAGGTCACCCAGTTCCTGCCGAGGATATTTCGACTGACCTTGATGACCTTGGCCCGCAGCGAGATCGTCTGCCCTGGCAGCTTCGCTTGCGGATCAAGGATTTCCCCGATCGTCATGGCGACAGTCGCGTCTGCGATCTTTCCGGGCGGGAGCGCTCCGGCGGGGGCTGCCTGCGTCTTGATGCCCTTGTGAATGTCATCCTGCGGCAATTCTTTTCCGACCACATGGATGCGCGCGACGAAGCGAATGGAATCGAATGTCCGGTTCATCGCCTTGCTCTTGAAATCGGTCATGACATCGCCGCCCGCATACTCGACGACATCGCCGACCGCAACCGTCAGGGAATTGGCGGCGAGCCAGTGTTCCTTGCCCGCATCCTTGATTCTCACAAAGGTGTAGTTGCCGGCGGTCTGGGCAAAGGTCACGATGCCGGAATGAACCGCATCGTCGGCGGCAACACCCGGGGCTGCGTAAATCATGGCCGCCATGAATGCGGCCACTATCGATCTGAGCTTGCTCATTTGTTCTCCAGGCGTTTGCGGAATATTGAGAGATTGTCCCTGGCAACTTGGTTCCCGGGATCCAGCTGCACGGCCAGCGTGGCCGATTTCACGGCATCCTGCATCCTGCCGCTCTGCGCGTATATGACGGCGAGATTGTTGCGAAGACCCGAGGAATCATGGCCGAGGGCGAGTGCCCTGCTGAAATTCGCGATGGCGCTCTGGGTAGCCCCGGTCTGGAAATACAGGGTGCCAAGGTGCGCGTAGGCCTCGCCCAGATCGGGATCGCGCGCCGCGGCCTGCTCGAAGGAGGCAATGGCGCCGCCCAGGTCCCCGGTGTGCATGCGCAGCAGGCCGAGGGCAAATGCCGCCTGCCCGTTGGCCGGGTCGAGTTCCACCGCGCGCTGCAGGGCGCCCCTGGCGCTCGCGATCGACCGCCGCGCGACCAGGGTCTCTCCCCAGTCTTTCAGGAGTTCCGCTGCCCTGACTGACTGGCCTGCACCCACGCGGGTGGCCGGAAAGGATTCGGCCGATCTGCTTGCCTTCAAGGCCCTGATGTTTTCCTGCAAGGCGCCCGGCGAATAGAGTGAACGCGGCGCGCGGTACTCCAGCAGCGGCAGGTTGTCGGTGTTCAGTGGCCCGGTCCGGGCATAGGCTCGCGCCTCGGAGTCAGTCAGCAGGAAGGCCTTGAACAGGGAAGCGGCATCCGGGTAACCGATCCGCGCGATGCTGGTCCTGAGCTCGGGGTCGCTTGCGAAACTCTCGTCGAGCGCCAGCGGATCGATCTCGATCGCCTCCGTGCTGCCGAGCAGGATGACATCCGGGAACTCCGGGTCGGCCCACAGGTTGACGTGGGGAAAGACGGAGGCGAATGTCCGCACCACCAGCCTGAAGGTCTCGACATCAACGCCGTACAGGTGCATCCACTGCGCCATCAGCCCGCCCGGTTTCAGGTTGTTGCGGGCTTGTACGAAGGCCTCGCGCGTGAACAGCCGTGACGACCCCGACTGCCAGGGGTTGGATGGCTCCGAGATGATGACGTCATAACGGTTTCTGGCCGCCGCGAGATAGGAGCGTCCATCGTCCAGGATCAGCTTGAAACGGGGGTCGTCCATGATCCGGAAGTTTTCGGCGTCGAAAAACCGGCTGGCCTCCTGCATGGCCG
>JBAQWM010000359.1:0-2939 GCA_049298915.1 Steroidobacteraceae bacterium
GCATTCGCGCTCGAACAGGTGCAGGCATTCACCGTGACTATCGGCGAAAACCTGGACTTCGATGTGCCGCGGCCGCTCGAGAAAGCGTTCGAGCATCAGCCGTCCGTCGCCGAAAGCGCTCTCGGCCTCGCTGCGGGCCGCGCGGATCGCCTCCGCCAGGGCGCCGGCATCGCGCACCACGCGCATGCCCTTGCCGCCGCCGCCGGCGACCGCCTTGACCAGCAGCGGAAAGCCGACCCGCCCCGCCTCGCGCTTCATGATGCGATCGCTCTGCTGATCGCCCATGTAGCCCGGCACGACCGGTACGCCGGCCGCCGCCACAATGGCCTTGGCCTCGTGCTTCAGTCCCATCATCCGGATCGCGGAGGCGGGCGGTCCGACAAATCGTATGCCGGCTGCCTCGCAGGCCGCGGCGAATCCGGAATTTTCCGATAGAAAGCCGTAACCGGGGTGAATCGCATCTGCATGCGTCGCACGCGCGGCGCGGATCACGGCATCGGCGTCGAGATAGGACTCCCGCGCCGGTGCGGGACCGATGCAGACCGCTTCGTCTGCAGCCCTGACGTGCAGTGCGCCGCGGTCGGCTTCGGAGTGCACGGCGATCGAATGGATGCCCAGCCTGCGGCAGGTCCGCATGACGCGCGCTGCGATTTCTCCGCGATTGGCGATCAGGACGCGACGGAGCATCAGTCCGGATCGCGCCAACGGGCCGGTCGCTTTTCGAGGAATGCGGACAGCCCCTCGGCGCCTTCCTCGCTGGCGCGAATCCTGGCGATCCAGTTCGCCAGTTCGCCCCGCAAGGCCGCGTCCCCGGTGTCGCTGCGGCCGCTAACTAGGCGCAGCAGGGCCTTGATCTCGCCCTGTGCGCGGGGTCCGCCCGCGAGCAGCGCATCGACGATCTTGCCGGCGGCGGCGGCAAGATCCGCGTCATCGACCACCTCGTGGACGAGCCCGATTCGCTCGGCGGTTGCCGCATCCATGACTTCACCGCTCAGCATGTAGCGTCCCGCCTGCCGGGCGCCGAGCGCGCGGATCACGTAGGGAGAAATCATCGCGGGAATCAACCCGAGCCGGACTTCGCTGAGAGAAAATCGGGCTCCGCTGCCGGCGATCGCGATGTCGCAGGCTGCGATCAGGCCGATGGCGCCGCCGAAGGCCGCGCCATTGATCACCGCGATGGTCGGCTGCGGCATGCGCTCGAGGCGGTCGAGCAGGGCGACGAAGCGCTGCGCATCGGCGATATTCTCCGCAGGCGCGCCGGCCCCGGAGGCGCGCATGGCCGCGATATCGGCGCCTGCGCAGAATGCGATTCCGGCGCCGGTCAGCAGCACGATGCGCAGATCAGGTTCCGCGCCCAGGCGCGTCAATGCCGCGGTGAGTTCGCCGATCAGTTCCGCGCTGAGCGCATTGCGCGCGCCGGGGCGGTCGAGAATGAGGGTCGCGGTGCCGCGCGATTCGCGCTCGATTCGCAGCATCGTCATCACATCCGGAAGATGCCGTAGGACTCGGGTGCGGGTTCCGGTCCGCGGGCCACGACCGACAACGCGAGCCCGAGCACGCGGCGGGTCTGCAGCGGATCGATCACGCCATCGTCCCACAGTCGCGCAGTGGCATAGTAGGGGTTGCCCTGCAGCTCGTACTGCTCGCGGATTGCGTCGGCGAATTTCCGCTGTTCGGCCTCGGGCCAGCTGCCGCCGCGCGCCTCGACGCCATCGCGGCGCACGGTCGCGAGTACGCTCGCGGCCTGTTCGCCGCCCATCACCGAGATGCGCGCGTTCGGCCAGGTCCACAGGAAGCGCCCGCCGTAGGCGCGCCCGCACATTGCGTAGTTGCCGGCGCCGAATGAGCCGCCGATGACGACCGTCAGCTTCGGGACGGACGAGCAGGCTACCGCCGTGACCATCTTGGCCCCATCGCGTGCGATGCCGGCATTCTCGTAGCGCTTGCCGACCATGAATCCCGTGATGTTCTGAAGGAACAGGAGCGGTATGCGGCGGCGATTGGCGAGCTGGATGAAGTGCGCGCCCTTCAGTGCGGACTCCGAGAACAGGATGCCGTTATTCGCCAGGATCGCGACCGGGTAGCCCCAGATTCTGGCAAAGCCGCAAACCAGCGTCTTGCCGTAAAGTGCCTTGAATTCGTGGAATTCCGAGCCGTCCACGATGCGCGCGATGATTTCGCGAACGTCGTATGGCTGGCGCAGGTCGCGCGACACGATGCCGTAGATCTGCTCGGCCGAACAGGCGGGTTCGACCGCCGTGCCGGCGACGAGCCAGGGCGATCGATGGTAATTCAGCGCGGCGACAATCTCGCGCGCGAGCGCAAGCGCATGGGCGTCATTGTCGGCCAGATGATCCACGACGCCGGAACTGCGCGCATGGACATCGCCGCCGCCCAGGGATTCCGCGTCAACGATCTCGCCGGTCGCGGCCTTCACGAGGGGCGGGCCGCCCAGGAAGATCGTGCCCTGGGCGCGCACGATGATCGATTCGTCGCACATTGCTGGCACATAGGCGCCACCGGCGGTGCAGGAGCCCATGACGACCGCCAGCTGCGGTATGCCGGCCGCCGACAGCCGAGCCTGGTTGTAGAAGATGCGCCCGAAGTGATCGCGATCGGGGAACACCTCGTCCTGCAGCGGCAGGAAGGCGCCACCTGAATCCACCAGATAAACACAGGGGAGCCGGTTCTCGAGTGCGATCTCCTGCGCACGCAGGTGCTTTTTCACCGTGATCGGGTAGTAGGTGCCGCCCTTGACGGTCGCGTCATTCGCGACCACCAGGAGCTCATGGCCATGGATGCGGCCGATCCCGGCAACGAGCCCTGCCGCGGGCGCCTCGTCTTCGTACATGCCGCTCGCCGCGAGCGGCGCGATCTCAAGGAACGGGCTGCCGGGGTCCAGCAGCGCCTCGACGCGATCGCGCGGCAGCAGCTTGCCC
>JBAQWM010000360.1:0-4488 GCA_049298915.1 Steroidobacteraceae bacterium
GTCCGCGCGTGGTCGCAGCGCGGCTCGAAGCGGCAGCCCGGGAGGAACGTGCCGGCACGCGGTGGCACGCCACGAATGGTCCGCAACTCCAGGCCAGGCGCGTCGTCAAGACGCGGCACCGCTGCCAGAAGTCCGGCGCTGTAGGGATGCCGCGGCCCCGCCAGGAATTCCGCTGCTTCGGCAGACTCCACGATGCGCCCCGCATACATGACGGCAATGCGGCCTGCGAGACCGGCGACCACGCCGAGGTCATGCGTCACGAACAGCATCGCCATGCCGAGTTCACGGCACAGCCCGGCGAGCAGATCGATGACTTCGGCCTGGACCGTCACATCGAGCGCGGTGGTCGGTTCATCTGCGAACAGCAGCTTCGGCTCGGGAATCAGCGCAGCGGCGATCGCGACGCGCTGGCGCATGCCGCCCGACAACTCGTGCGGGTATTCTTTCAGGTGACGGCGCGCCTCCGGCAGGCGGACTCGCTCCAGCATGCGCTCGGCCTCGGCAAGGGCCGCGCGGTGCGTGACACCGCGGGCCGCAACAGCCACTTCGGCCAGTTGCTCGCCGATCCGCCGATGCGGTGTCAGGCTCCCGGATGCGTCCTGAAACACGAATCCGATACCGCTCCCGCGGATCCGCGCGATCGCACCTTCTGCGCCCAGCAATTCCTGCGAATCGAAGCGGACTGAACCGCTCGCCCGGCCGTTGGCGGCCAGCAGGCCGACGCAGGCCAGCAGCAACTGGCTCTTGCCCGATCCTGATTCGCCGACGACTGCCACGCAGGTCTCGCGCTCGACCGTCAGGTCCACGTGGTCCACCGCGCGGATCCCGTGCGGCCCGTCAAAATCAACGGTCAGATTCCTGATTTCCAGCAGGGCCATCAGCGGTCTCTCGGATCGAGGGCATCACGCAGGCCGTCGCCAAGGAAATTGAAGCAGAAGACCAGCAGCACGAGGCAGCCGGCGGGCACTGCGAGCATCCAGAACGCGGTCTCCATTTCCGCCGCGCCATCGGCGATCAGATTGCCGAGACTCGCAAGCGGCTCCTGGATGCCGATGCCCAGGAAGCTGAGGAAGCTCTCGACCAGGATCACCTGCGGCACGGTCAGCGTCGCATAGACGATCACCGGGCCCAGCAGATTCGGAATGATGTGGCGCGTGAGGATGCGCGCGGTTCCTGCGCCACCCACGATTGCTGCTTCGACGAATTCGCGCTCGCGCAGGGCCAGTGCCTGGCCACGCACGATGCGGGCCATCGTCAGCCAGCCGAAAGCGCCGATTGCAACCAGCAAGGTAGCCGGGCTGCGCCCGAACACGACCGTCACGATGATGACGAAGAACACCTGCGGCAGGGCGTAGAGCACATCCACGAGGCGCATCATCAGGGCGTCCGTGCGCCCGCGCCGGTAGCCGGCGACCGCACCCCAGCTGACGCCGATCGCGAGGCTGACCAGGGTCGCCAGCAGGGCGATACCCATCGAGACGCGCAGGCCGTGCAGCGTACGCACCAGCAGGTCGCGGCCCAGCCGGTCAGTGCCGAGCCAATGGCCTGGCGCGGACAGCGGCGGCGCGGCCATATGGGCCCAGTCGATTTCGTCCTGGCGATAATCGAGCAGCAACGGGCCGAGCACGGACGCAACGATCATCAGCGCCAGCACTGCAAGACTCAGCATCGCGGCACGATCTGCAGCAAGGCGGTTGAGGGCATCGCGCCAGAGACCGCCCCGACCGCTCAAAGCTGCCGCTCCCGGCGGATCCGGGGATCCAGCCACGCGTACAGCAGGTCGGCGGCCAGATTCAGCGCAATCATCAGTGTCGCGTAGACGATGACCATGCCCATCACCAGCGTGTAATCACGGTTCAACGCGCCTTGCACGAGGTACCGCCCCATACCCGGCAGCCCGAAGATCGTTTCCACTACCAGCGAGCCACTCAGCACGGCGGCGACCGCGGGTCCCAGATAACTGACGATCGGGAGCAGCGCGGCGGGCAGCGCGTGCGCCACCAGGATGCGCGGCGCCGGCAGGCCCCGGGCCCGCGCAGCGCGTATCCACGGGGCGCGCAGCACCTCGAGCAGGCTGCCGCGCGTGAGGCGCGCGAGATAGGCAATCACCGGGAAGGCCAGGGTTAACACCGGCAATACGAGGTCACTGGCCCTGCCGGGCGTCCAGCCTGCCACCGGCAGCCAGCGCAGCCAGATGCCAAACACGAGGGCCAGGAACGGCGCAATCACGAAAATTGGCACGGAGATTCCGGCGACCGCCAGCGACATCAGCAGCCGGTCCGCCAGCCGGTGCTGGCGCAGTGCAGCCCAGACGCCGGCCGGGATTCCAGCCAGGATTGCGAGCAGGATTGCCGCCGAGCCGATCTTGAGGCTGACGGGCAGTCCGCTCGAAATCAGTTCGGTGACGGTGAAATCGCGGAACTTGTAGGACGGCCCGAAATCGCCCTGCAGCAGACCCGCGACATAGCGGCCAAACTGCACGACCATTGGCTGATCGAGCCCATACGCAGCCTCCAGATTCGCGCGAATCTCAGGCGCCAGCGCCTGCTCCTCGTCGAACGGTCCACCCGGCGCGAGGCGCGTCATCAGGAACGACAGCGTGACAATGACCGCGAGCGTCGGTATCGCGCCCAGCAGCCGTCCCGCAAATAATGCGAGCATCCTCACGGCGACGAATATCGCCGACACAAAAAAAGAAGCGGCTTCAGCGAAGCCGCTCTTGTCAGGCATCCGCGCGCGTCGTGCGTCATGCGGATGCTCCCCTCGTACCCCACATCTTGGTTCTCGTTGTCGGTGGGGCGGTGTCCTCGTTGCGCATGCCATTCCCTGCGCGGTTGGGAGAAACTAGTCCTACCCGCACCAGCAAGCAAGCCCTCCATTGCAGCGACGTGAGAATATACTGGATGTATATTCCACAAACTCCTGATCATGCTTTGTTTTCCATGATCAAGAGCGGGTCGTGCCCTGGCTTTCAATGATACGATCCAGAGTCCTGGAAGGTGGATGCATGCGCAAGATCCTGGTCGGCATCAAGCGGGTGATCGATTACAACGTGCGGGTCCGCGTGCGGCCGGATGGCGGCGGCGTCGTCACGGATGGCGTCAAGATGAGCATCAATCCATTTGACGAGATTGCGCTCGAAGCAGCGCTACGCATCAAGGAGCGCAGCGAGGCGGATGAAGTCGTCGCGATCAGCATCGGACCGGACGACACGCAACAGCAGTTGCGCAACGCGCTCGCGATGGGCGCCGATCGGGCCATCCTGATCCGGACCGATCTCGCGGTCGAACCACCGGTGGTCGCCCGCGTGATGCACGAGCTGGTCAAACGCGAGAATCCGATGCTGGTGATCCTCGGCAAACAGGCGATCGACGACGACTGCAGCCAGGTGGGCCAGATGCTTGCGGCGTTCTGGGATCGCCCGCAGGCGACATTTGCCTCGAAACTGGAGATCAACGGCGAGACGGCACGCGTAACGCGTGAAGTCGATGCGGGACTCGAGACCATCGAAGTCGACCTGCCCGCCGTGATCACGACAGATCTTCGCCTCAATGAGCCGCGCTACCTCAAGTTGCCGGACATCATGAAGGCCAAGAAGAAACCGCTCGATATCACGGCACTGGAGGCGATCGGCGTCGAGCCCGCCCAGCGCCTCAAGACCCTGGGCTACGAGTCGCCGCCGCAGCGGCAGAAGGGCACCATGGTCAAGGACGCCGCCGAACTGGTGGCGGCGCTGCGCCAGAAAGGACTGCTCTCATGAATCGGATCCTGATCGTCGCCGAGCACGCGGGCGGGAAACTGAATGCGGCGGTCGCCAAGTGCGTCAGTTGCGCCGCCACCGTGGCCGATGCGGAGATCACGATTGCGGTGCTTGCGGCGGATGGGGCCGCAGTCGCCGAGGCCGCGGCTGCAATCGCGGGTGTCGCACGCGTACTGCTCGTGGAACATCCCGCCAATGAGCCCGCCCTCGCCGCGGTGCTGGCACCGCAGATCGCGAGTCTGGCCGGGGGCCACAGCCACGTGTTCGGGCCGTCCACGACATTCGGCAAGGACCTGATGCCGCGCGTAGCCGCGCTGCTGGATGCCGCCCAGCTGAGCGACATCATGAGTGTCGAATCTCCCCGCCGCTTCCGGCGCCCCGTATACGCCGGTAATGCGATCGTGACGGTCGAGGCTGCCGCCGGCCAGAAAATCGTGGCGACGGTGCGTGTCGCCTCGTACCAGCCGGCTGCGCAGGGCGGCAACGCGAAAATAGAATCCGTCAAGCTCGACCTGAAGCCACCGACGCACACGCGCTTCGTAGCAGCGAGCGCCGCGAAAAGCGACCGTCCGGACCTGCAGACCGCCGCGCGCGTCGTCTCGGGTGGCAGGGCGCTTGGCAGCGCCGAGAATTTCGCCCTGATCAAGCGTCTGGCGGATCGCATCGGCGCCGCGATTGGCGCCTCGCGCGCAGCGGTGGACGCGGGTTACGCACCGAACGAATTGCAG
>JBAQWM010000361.1:0-2503 GCA_049298915.1 Steroidobacteraceae bacterium
GGCCGAAGCCGCTCCGGCTGCGGTACCGGCGGCGCCGGTGGGACCTCCGACCCGCGATGCGACTGCGGAGCGCGGCGACATGGCCCGTGTCGATGCCGAACTCCTGGACAACATGCTGAATGCCGCCGGCGAAGTCAGCATCTTTCGCGCGCGGCTGGAGCAACACCTGGCTTCGGTGGACTTCAACCTGGCCGAACTCGGCCGCGTCGTGCAGCGGCTGAAGGACCAGTTGCGCAAGCTCGAGATCGAAACCGAGGCCCAGATCCTGCACCGCCACATGGATCGGGGCATGCGCCGCGAGGATTTCGACCCGCTGGAGCTCGACCAGTACTCGTCGATCCAGCAGTATTCGCGCGCGCTGGCCGAAACCAGCTCCGACGTTGCGAGCGTGCAGAACCTGCTTGCGACCCAGACGCGCGAGGCCCAGAACCTGCTGACCCAGCAGGGCCGGATCGTTTCCGAGCTGCAGGGTGGCCTGATGCGCACGCGAATGGTGCCATTCCAGCGCCATGTGCAGCGCCTGACGCGCATCGTGCGCCAGGCCGCGACCGAGATGGGCAAGAAGGCGGAATTGCAGGTCGGCGGCGCCTCCGGGGAGCTCGACCGGCAGGTGCTGGAGCGCATGCTGCCGCCATTCGAGCACATGCTGCGCAACGCGGTCGTACACGGCGTCGAAATGCCGGCGGAGCGGGTGGCGGCCGGCAAGTCCGAGACCGGACTGATCGAGATGACATTGCGGCGCGAGGGTTCCGAGGTCGTCATCGTCGTCGCTGACGACGGCGCGGGCGTCAACTTGAAGGCGGTTCGCGACCGCGCCGTCGCGCTCGGCCTGATGACCCCGAAACAGGGATTGTCCGACGAGCAGGCCTTGCAGCTCATCCTCGAGCCTGGTGTCTCGACCGCCGGCAAGGTGACGCAATCCGCCGGCCGGGGTGTCGGCATGGATGTCGTCGCCACCGAGATCAAGAAACTGGGCGGATCGCTCTACACCGAAACCGAGTCCGGCAAGGGCACGCGCTTCACCGTGCGCCTGCCATTCACGCTCGCGATCAGCCAGGCGCTGATCGTCTGCGTCGGCGAGGAAGTCTTTGCATTGCCGCTGCCGACCGTCGAAGGCGTGGTGCGGGTACCGCGCGCGGAAGTGCTGCGGCATCTGGCGGAAGACACCGCAAGCTACGATTACGGCGGCCAGAAGTACCGCTTCCAGCACCTGGCCGTATTCGTCGGCGGCACGCCGGCGACGATGCCCGAACAGGATGCCGCGATGCCGGTGATCCTGGTGCGCGCCGGCGAGCATTCGACCGCGGTCGTGACCGACGAGATGATCGGCAGCCGCGAGATCGTCGTGAAATCCGTGGGACCGCAGATCTCCGGCATCCGCGGCATTTCCGGCGCCACGATCCTCGGTGACGGTCGCATCTGCGTGATCCTCGATATCGGCGCGCTGGTGCGTTCGGAATGGCGCAAGCGGCCGATACCCGAACCGCGGGTCGCGAGCCAGGTGGACCGGCGCGTGTTCGCGCTGGTCGTTGACGATTCGATCACGGTGCGGCGCGTGACACAGCGCCTGCTGGAACGCAATGGCATGCGGGTGATCACGGCCAAGGACGGCCTCGACGCCATATCGGTGCTGCAGGACGAGATCCCGGACGTGATCCTGCTCGACATCGAGATGCCGCGCATGGACGGCTACGAAGTCGCCTCGCACGTGCGCAATGATCCGCGTCTGAAGGACATACCGATCGTGATGATCACCTCGCGCGTGGGCGAGAAGCACCGCGCCCGCGCGATCGAACTCGGCGTCAACGAGTATCTCGGCAAGCCCTATCAGGAAGGACAGCTGCTGCAGGCGATCGAACCCCTGGTGCGGAAGCCGCCGCAATGACCGCCGAACAGGAACTGTACGGGCTCCTGGTGCCGCTCCTGGATGAGCGCCTGCTGGTGCCGCGCGCCTGCGTTGCCGAGGTCACGGGATTCCAGCCGCTGCAGGAAATGCCGGGTGCACCGCCCTGGTATCTCGGCATCGCGTCCTGGAACGGGCGCGGGATTCCGGTGGTGTCATTCGAGGGCGCCTGCGGCAAGCGCATTCCGGTCATCGGCAGCCGCACGCGCATCGTGATATTCAGCTGCCTGGGCCGGAAACTGCCGGCCGGGCACTTCGGGATCGCGACCCAGGGCTTTCCCCAGCTGGTGCGCGTGAGCCCGAGCGTCGTCACTCCGGAGCCCTCGCGCGTCTTCTCCGAGCATGCGCCGGTGCTGTGCCAGGTGCGGATGGTCAACGAACTGCCGCTGATCCCGGACCTCGAGCGGCTCGAGGAAATGATCGCGGACGAAACGACCGTCACCGCCGCCTGACCGGGCGCCCCGGACTGCGCGCAGCTGATTCAGCGCAGATCGCCGGCGGCAGCCTGCAGCACGGCGAGCGCAGCCACCGCCGCGGTTTCGGTGCGCAGCACGCGCGGTCCGATCGAGCAGGCGCCATAACCAGCCTGGCCGGCGGCAC
>JBAQWM010000362.1:0-3077 GCA_049298915.1 Steroidobacteraceae bacterium
CCGGCGACGTGCTGGCGATGCCGCTGCACTCGGCAGCGGGCCGCGCGGATGTCCTTGCCCTGCTCGAGCGGATGCGCGACAAGGGCTGGACCGCCGGGGAGGCCCTGCCGGCCTGAGCGCCGGCGGACAGCACGAATTGCGATATCTTGTCGCAGCGCACCGCGCTCTACCGACTATCCATTTATGTCGTTAGCCGCTTGCCCGCATTAAGCTCTGCCTCCCGCCCCGCCAGGCGTATGAACCATGGCCCGCCACCCCGACATCGCCGAAGCCGTCGAACGCCTCAACCGGTACGCCGATGGCGATGACTGGCGCGGGCATCGACGCACGCACGTCGAGCGGATGCTGGGCCCGGTTCCAGCGTGCTACGGGCTCGAGATCGAGACCTGCTGCCAGGAGATCGCGGAGTTTGGCCACGCGGGAACGTTGTTCGGCTTTCTCCATGAGTCATTCCTGGCCGCCGAGTTCGGTCCGGACCGGGTCAATCTCATCGACGAGTTCCTCAGGCGCCGCGGCTGGCAGCAGACGCCGCGGGCGCGGGAGTACCTGCAGGGCATCCGCGCGACGCCGGCCTCGCTGTATGAGGTGCACAATGTCGCCCCGGGCCAGTGGATCGAGCTGCGTGACCTGTACCGCGAAGGCCCGCCCCGGCGAATTGCGGAGGAATCCGGCAGTCGCAGCGCGCAGCGCTGGGACCGGCTGGTGGCGCGTGTGGTCACCGCGGGCGGCGACGAGATGCTGACCGGAGGCGTCCTGCCGCTCGCTCGCGAATCGGCCGAGGCGCTCGCGGGCCTCCGGACTCACGATGACTACGTGCCGCAGATTGCCGATCAGTCATTCCTGCAGATCTGGCTCAAGGGCCTGCTCGACCTGCGGCGACGTCCGCTGCCCGGTCTTGCGAATACGGACGGCGAGCCGCTCCTGTTCACAAAGACGCGACTGCCGGTTGCGTCCAGCGCGGCCCGCGAGATCGCGCGGTGCCTGGACACACTCAGCGGCTGGGAGCGGGAGGAGGACGACACACCGGGCTGGACCTGGCAGCCGGCCGCCGGCACACCGCGCACGATCCATGCCACGGCCCGGCTCACGGACCGCGCGCTGGTCATCGAGACGAACTCACGCGAGCGCATGGAGCGCGCGCTCGCCGCCCTGCGCGCGGCCCTGGGACCGCTCATCGGCGAGGCGCTCACGAGCCATGAGGATCCCGCGCAGATGCTGCAGCAGGCGGCGCCCCGGCAGGAGACCGCAGCCGCCGGAGTACCGCCGCTCCAAGGCCCTGAGTTTGACGCGATCATCCGGCAGTACAAAGACGCGCATTATCGTCGTGTGCTGGACGAGCCGGTGCCGATGCTCGGCGGCAAGACCCCGCGCCAGTGTGCGCGCACGAAGCCGGGTCGCGCGCGTCTCGTACGCTGGCTCAAGGATCTCGAGAACGGCGAACTGCACGCGGTCGGCGCGACCGGCAAGGGAGCGTACGACTTCGCGTGGTTGTGGGAGGAGCTTGGCGTCCCGCGCGAGTGAAGAATCTGCCCACGGTTCGGAAGAGTACTTGCAGCTGCAATCGGCAGTTATGCGCCATAAACTCATCTATTCAGTCATAATATGGCGCATATTTATATTTATGCGCCATAACGTCTAATCTATTGGCGCGTATTGACCTGCACCACAGGACCGAGCAGATGCCAAAACGATCGCCTGCCGACCTCCAGGACCGCGCACTCGCTGCGCTGGCGGCTCGTCCGGAAGGCTCATCCATAGATGATTTAGCCAAGGCTTTGGCGTCGATCACCAGCCGCCGCACGCTCCAACGCAAGCTCGCACTGTGGACCAAAGACGGTGGTGTCTTCGCCAAGGGAGTACGGAAGGGAACGCGCTACTTCGTCACCGAGCGGGCACATCGGCAAGTCATCGGGACCGGTCACCTGATTGCCCAAACGCCTGCAGTGCGCGGCACTGCCGACGTTGCGTTGCCATTGTCCGCCGAAGGACAGCGAATCCGCACGCTCGTGCGCCGACCGCTTGTCGACCGCGAGCCGGTCGGATACCAGCGGGCGTTCCTCGAGCGCTACGAACCCAACGTCACTTTCTATCTGCCGGATATCGTTCGACGGCAGCTCGATGAGCTTGGCCGGACACCGGAAGCCGCCCGGCCTGCCGGTACCTATGCGCGACGGATCCTGGAGCGCCTGCTCATCGATCTGTCCTGGAACTCGAGCCGCCTTGAGGGAAACACCTACTCCCTGCTGGAGACCCGCGATCTCATCCGCGACAACGCGGCGGCGCCAGGCAAGGATCCGAAAGAAACGCAGATGATCCTGAATCACAAGGCGGCGATCGAGCTGCTGGTCGACTCGCCGCTGGAGGTCGGCGTCAATCGCTATACGGTCCAGAACCTGCATGCATTGCTGGCGGACAATCTTCTGGACGATCCCGCCGGTGCCGGTCGCCTGCGCCATGGTCCTGTCGCCATTACGCAGTCAAGCTATGTGCCGACGGGGATCCCGCAGCTCCTCGAGGAGATGTTCGATCTTCTTCTGGGCAAGGCGGCGGCCATTCAGGATCCCATGGAGCAGTCGTTCTTCCTGCTCGTGCATTTGCCGTACCTGCAGCCTTTCGTGGACGTCAACAAGCGCACCTCCAGGCTTGCCGCCAACGTGCCTTTGATCCAGGCCAACCGGGTGCCACTCTCGTTCGTAGACGTACCCGAGAGCGACTACATGGATGGCCTGATCGGCGTGTATGAACTCAATCGAGTGGAACTGCTGCGTGACGTCTTTGCCTGGGCTTATGAGCGGTCCTGCCGGCAGTACAAGACGATCCGGGATTCGCTGCCGGAGCCGGACCCATTCCGGCTCCGGTATCGCAGCGCCCTGATAGACGTCGTCGCGGAAGCCGTCAGGGACAAGAGAATGCCGACCACGGAGCAAATCAGGCCGCTGGCAGCCAAGCTGGTTGCCGAGGGCGATCTTGCGCGATTCGTCACGATCGCGGTCGCGGAACTGGCGGGGCTGCACGAAGGAAACATCGCCCGGTTTCGAATCCGGCCCGGCGAGCTGCATGCATGGCGGGCGGTCCAA
>JBAQWM010000363.1:0-2871 GCA_049298915.1 Steroidobacteraceae bacterium
CGCCTCGGTCAGGCGCTCGCGGTGGCGCTCGCGGCCACGCTCGACGACCAGGATCGCGATGGGCTCACTGGCGAACAGATCGGCGTGCTGCTGCGCCGCCGGCGTCTGGAGGCATTGCGCCGGATCGACTGAATCCGGCGCCTCAGCCCTGCAGCAGCAGGATCACGGCGGCGAGCGCGAGCCGGTAGATGGCGAAAGGCAAGAGGCCGATGCGGCCGATGACCTTGAGCAGCACGTGGATGCAGAGGTAGCCGGTTACGGCCGACACCCCGACGCCGAGACCGATCACGCGCCAATCCACGCCATCACCCGGTCCGGTCAGCAGTTCCATGAATTCCCAGCCCCCCGCCAGCGCTATCCCCGGCACTGCCAGCAGGAATGAGAAGCGTGCGGCAGCCACGCGCGTGAGGCCGAGCGTGCGCGCCATCGTCATGGTCACGCCGGAACGCGAGGTGCCGGGCATCAGCGCCAGCGCCTGCGCGCACCCGATCAGCAGCGCATCGCGCCAGCCGACCGAGTATTCATCGCGGCGCTCGCCCGCCCGCCAGTCGGCAAGCCACATCAGCACGCCGAAGCCGGCCAGCATGCCTGCCACGAACAGCGGGTTTCGCAGCATGAGCTGGATGAAATCGCCGAATACGACGCCGGCCAGTCCCACCGGGATCGTGCCGATGATGACGCACCAGGCGAGCCGGCCATCGGCCGTCAGGCCGCCCCCGCTCAACGACGCAAACCAGCCGCGCGCCATCTGCAGGAGTTGCTCGCGGAAGTAGCCGACCACGGCCGCGAGCGTGCCGACGTGGACCGCGACGTCGAAGGCCAGCCCCTGGTCGGGCCAGCCGAGCAGATTCGGCACCAGTATCAGGTGACCGGAGCTGGAAATCGGCAGGAACTCCGAGAGCCCCTGGATGATCGCGAGCACGATGGCATGAACAGGGTCCACCGGGCGCACTCTACAGGCTTGGCGAAAGGTCGCGAAAGTCGAAACCCGTGAATTCACCCTCGATGCCGCGCCTGAGCGCCATGACCTTGAATCGCTCGCCCATCTCGCCGGGCAGCATCAGCATCGAAGCACCCTGGCGCAGGGCGACGCCCTCGCGCATGCCGGTGCCCTCGAGCAGGGCGGCGAGCTCGCGGTCGATTCCGAGCGCGGCCAGGAAATGAGCCTGGGTTGCGAAGCCCGCCACTTCGAGACCCGCGCCGGCAGCCGCATCCGCCACCGCCGTGAAATCGACCCAGGCGCTCAGATCCTGCAGGCCCACGCGGGCGAGCACATCCTCCACGCGCCGATGCCGGAAGAATGCGCACAGGCTGCCGCCGTCGCGCGCTGCGTGATAGTACTGCGCCCGCGGCAGGCCATAATCGCAGAGCAGCAGCACGCCTTTCGCGAGCCGCGCGCTCGCAGCCCTGATCCAGGCGGGCAACTGCAGGCGCAACTCCGATACATACCCGTCCGGCAGCGGTTCCGGAAGCGAACTGCTGATGATGCGGACCGCCCCCGCGAGCGCTGTGTCGGCCGGTCGCGATGCAAAGGCGAAACCATCGCCGGCAGCGACGACGCCGATCGCCTCGCAGCCATCGCGGCTCGCGCGGAAGCGCTCGACCGGCATCGCATCGAGCACCTCATTCGCGATCGCCACGCCCTGCCAGTCCGCGGCCGGGGGTCCATCCAGCCATTCGAGCGCAAGCTGCAGTCCCTGAAGCTCAGCCAGGCGCTCGCGCTGACGGGCGCGCAGCGCCGCGCTGATCTCGACGATGCGGTAGCGGCGCGGCAGGTCGCCGGTCGCGGCCAGCGCCTGCAGCAGGCCGGCGGCCAGCGTGCCGTTGCCGGCGCCATACTCGACCAGATCTCCGCCACCCGCGCGCTTCATCATCTCGGCGATCTGAGTTGCCAGGCAGCGCGCGAACAGCGGCGAAATCTCCGGTGCCGTGACGAAGTCCCCGCCGGGCCCGAAGCGCGCCTGGCCAGCCATGTAATAGCCGAGACCCGGCGCGTACAGCGCCGCCTCCATGAATCGGGAGAATGGCAACCAGCCGCCGGCTGCCGTCACCAGCGAGCGCAAGTGTTCTGCAACCCGCCTGCTGTGAGCGGCTGCGGCCGGCTCGAGCGCTGGCGGTGAATCGGGTATCAACATCGCGCGGCGACTGGCGCATGATATCTTCGCCACCCGGCTTTTTCCGCAATCGGGATCAATGCCTGCAACTGGCCCGCCACTGAAGGACAAGGTCGTGCTGATCACCGGCGCCGCCCGGCGCATCGGTGCGGCGCTGGCGCTCGGTTTCCACCAGCGCGGCGCCCGGGTCGCGGTGCATTTTCGCAGCTCGAAAGCGGAGGCCGCGCAACTGGTCGCAGGGATGAATGGCCAGCGGCCGCGCTCCGCGGTCGCCCTCGCGGCCGATCTTCAGGATATGAGCGCCCTCGCGGCCCTGCCGGCCGCTGCCATCAAGTCGCTCGGCCGGCTCGACGTGCTGATCAACAATGCCTCCACTTTCTACCCGACACCGCTCGGGCAGGTCACGGCCGCGCAGTTCGACGACCTGATCGGCACCAATCTGCGCGCGCCGCTGTTCCTCGCGCAGGCCGCCGCAACCGAGTTGCGGCTGCGCGACGGGCTGATCCTGAATATCGCCGACATCCACGCGCTGCGGCCGCTGAAACGCCACTCGGTCTATTGCGCCGCCAAGGCCGCGCTCGTGATGCTGACGCGCGCGCTTGCAAGCGAGCTCGGCCCGCGCATCCGCGTCAATGCGATCGCGCCGGGCGCAGTTCCGGGCGGCGGGTTCGCCGGGGCGCCCGGCCTGCTGGAAAAGATCCCGATGCAGCGCTTTGGCACGCCTGTGGACATTGCCAACATGACGCTTGCGGTGCTC
>JBAQWM010000364.1:0-7188 GCA_049298915.1 Steroidobacteraceae bacterium
AGCTGGAACAGGCCAACACCGGCACGCTGTTCCTGGACGAAATCGGCGACATGTCGCCCGCGCTGCAGGCCAAGCTGCTGCGCTTCCTGCAGGACCGCCGCGTGGAGCGGATCGGCAGCCGCCAGTCCTGCGTCGTGGACCTGCGCATCGTCTGCGCCACCAACAAGGACCTGGACGCCGGGGTCAAGACCGGCAGCTTCCGCGAGGACCTGTATTTCCGGATCGCCGAGGTGACGGTGCGGATTCCGCCGCTGCGGGAGCGGATCGGCGATGCCGTGATCCTGGCGCACAAGTTCGTCCAGGACTGCTGCCAGCGCCATGGCACGAAACCGCTCAGCCTGACCCAGGACGCGATCGCCGCGATCGACGCCCACCCGTGGCCGGGTAACGTCCGGGAGCTCGAGAACCGGATCAATGGCGCGGTGGTGCTGGCGGAGGAGCGGCAGATTTCCGCGGCGGATATCGGCCTCGTCGGGGCCACGCCCGGCTCCGTCCTGCCGACGCTTCGCGACGCGCGCAAGTGCGCGGAGCGCGCCGCCATCCAGCGCGCGCTGGCGGCGTCGAATGGCTGTATTTCAACCGCCGCCGAGCTCCTCGGCGTGTCGCGACCGACGCTATACGACCTGCTCGGCCGGCACCAGCTGAAGCGCGACGATCCGAATTAGGGGATCCAGAGTCCGGGGAGCAGATCAGCCTCATCCGGTCAGCAAGCTCTCGAGGACATCAGCCGCGGGACGCCCGAAGCGCCGGGTGAGCCGCCGCACCAGGTCCAGGTCGATCGGCGGCTCCGCGACCCTGATCGCCTCCCTTGCATCCGCAATATCCTGCGGGCCGCCGGCGAAGCACTTCATCGCGATGAAGTCTTCCCGTCCGATGATCCGCAGCGTCGTCCCGGCGAACCGCACCGCGAGCGTTCGAGTGAATGCACCGGGGTCCAGGCCGCGCAGCCCGCCCAGCAGGTCGACGCGATTGGCGAACCGGTCGCTGATCGCGAGCATCGACGGTATCGGATCATCGCTGGCGCCGAGGCGAAGATCCGCCTCCAGTCCCGCTTTGCGCAAGGATTTCTCCAGCGCAGCGATTTTCCTGCGCGCTACGGATACCAGCGCATCGGCGTCGGTGGTCGCGCGCACCGTGCCGTAGACCGAAGCGGCGAGGGCGCCCACGACGGCATAGGCGATGCCCTGCTTTTCGAGATGGGCGACGACATCCAGCAGCAGGAGCAGCGACTGGCCCGGACCGGTGGCACTCATCCGCGGCTCCGGGCCGGAGTCCCGCGATGCGCCATGCCGGCATGGTGCAGAGCGGTGACGAGCTCGCTGTGCTTGAGGTAGGCCTCGAGGCGCTGTTCCGGGGTCAAGTGACGAACGCTGTCGCTCGCGGCGTCGCGCGCCTGTTCTGCAAGACGGGACTTGTTGCGTGCGGGCTTCGATGTCGCGATGCCGGAGACATAGACGCCGGCTTCCGCCGGCACCTTGCCGGTTTGCAGCACGACCGAGAGCCCGGCTCGCACCGCGACCCTCAACAGCAGTTCGAGTGAGACCGCCTGCACCTGCCCGCGCACGATCTTGCTGAGCGTCGGCTGCGGAATCGCAAGACGCCGCGCGGCCACGGCTTGGGTCTGTCCCTGGCGCGCGACGTGACGCGCAATCTGCAGGGCGAGGTCACTGCGCAGCGTCTGTATGGTGGCCTGGTCCGGGGGCGTCATGATCTCGGGTCCCGCAAGCGAGCCTATAGTAGAATAACTATAACATTATCTGATTTACTATAGGAAGCGATACCCGATCCCCGCCGCGCGGTCGGTACCCACGATCGTTCCGGCTAGCGCTGCTTGAACTCCTCCGGCACCACCTCGTAGCGGCCGAGCAGCTTGTAGAAATCCGTGCGATTGCGGCCGGCCAGCTTGGCGGCCTGGGTGACATTGCCGCGGGTGATCTGCAGCAGCTGCACCAGGTAATTGCGCATGAACTCATCGCGCGCCTTGTCGAAGGTCGAGACCTGCGGCGCGGTGCCGGTGCCGAGCGCCCGCTGCACCAGCTCCGCGCTGATCACAGCGCCGGTCGCGAGCGAGGCGGCATGCTGCAGGAGCGTCGCGAGCTGGCGCACATTGCCCGGCCATTCGCCGACCATCAGCAGTTCCACCGCCTCGGGCGCCAGCACCTGGCGCTTGCCGGTCTGGCGCGCCAGTTCTTCGAGGAAATGCGCCGCCAGCAGCGGCACGTCGTCGCGACGCTGCGACAGCGGTGGCAGATCAATCCGGCTCACGCTCAGGCGGTAGAAAAGGTCCTCGCGCAGGCGCCCGCGCGTGATCTGGTCGGCAGGGTTACGCGCGGTGCCGGAGATGATCCGGGTCGAGTGCTCGTCCATCAGGGCGGTCAGCGCGATCTGCAGATCCATCGGCAGGTCCGTGATCTCGTCGAGGTACAGCGTCCCGGCCGGCGAATCCGGCGGCGGCTTTGCGTCCGCCAGTTCGCGCTGTCCGTGCAGGGACGACTGCAGGGTCTCGGCTGTTGCCGTCACGCAGGACAGGGTCAGGAACCGCGTGCCCAGGCGGCCGCTCGCCAGGTGGATGGCGCGGGCGAGCTGCGCCTTGCCGGTGCCGGGCAGGCCGGTGATCAATATCGGGGAATCGGATGCGGCGGCCATCAGCGCCTGCGACAGGCGATCCTCCATGATCGGATTGCGCGTGATGATGCCCGCGCGCCAGTCCTCGGTGACGCTCGCAAAGCCCGAGACTTTCAGCGCCCGTCCGATCTGCTCCAGCAGCTGGTCCCGTTCCACCGGCTTGGTCAGGAACGCGAAGGCGCCGCTCTTGGTGGCCGTGACTGCATCCGGAATCGTGCCGTGGGCGGTCAGCAGGATCACCGGCAGCGCCGGGTAGCGGCCCTGCATCTCCTTCAGCAGCGCGATACCGTCCTTGTCCTTCATGCGCAGGTCAGTGACCAGCACATCGGGCTGGAAGCGGGGCACGGAGGTCATGGCCTGGCTGGCGTTCTCGCAGGCAGCCACCTCGAAACCCTCGGAACGCAGCCGGATCGTCAGCAGGCGCAGGAGCCCCGGATCATCGTCCACCAGCACGACCCGCGGGCGGCGGCCGAGCGGGGTCTTCATGGTTTGCGCTTGGCCGCGCCGCCTTCCAGCTTGGCAATCGCCTCGAGCTTGGCTTGAGCCTCTTCGAGTTCGTGCCGCAGCCGCTCCTTGTCGGCAATTTCCTGCTGCAGGCGCCGGTTCAGGCCGGCGATGCGATCGCGGTCGGTGGTGTCGATGGTGCTGCGCAGCGTTGCATTTTCCTGCGCCAGTGCAAGACGCGTATCGAGGTCGCGGACGATCAGTTCCGCCAATGCCCGTTCCGAAGGCAGCAGGATCTCGGGTATTGCGAGCGCCTCGCTCAGCAGCGATCTGGCACCCTCGGCATCGGCGGCCGCATGGGCAGGCACGGCGAGTACAAAGGCGTAGAGCAGGCGATGCTGCGTGGAAGGTTCGGCGAGAAAGGCAGTGCGGGTCGCGTGGAAGATTTCCGCCTGTTCCGCCGGGCCGCCACGACCCAGGCGATCGAGCGTCGCCAGATAACCGGCGACGATCCCGCCATCGTCCAAGACCGGCGCGGGCTGCGTTTCCGTGCCGCGCTTGAGGCCCCTCCAGTCATCAACGGCCGCGCAGCCGGCGGCGAGCGACACGGCGCACAACAGGACAGTGATGCGCCTAGGCAGCATGCGTCTGCTTCGTCCTCGGCTCGGCCGGCAACCGGATCCGCAGGTGCGCCCCCGGAAACTCGCCATCCACGATCTGCACCGTGCCGCCGTGGGCCTGCACGAATTCGCGCACCACGGACAGCCCGATGCCGGTGCCCTTCAGCGGTCCGCCCTGCGGCGTCGGCCCGGAATAGAACGCCTCGAATACCTTGTCGCGTTCTTCAGGCGGGATGCCAGGCCCGCTGTCTGCGAGATCGATGATGGTCATCTTGCCCGCCGGATATGCGTGAAGATGGATGGTGCCACCGTGGGGCGTGAACTTCATGGCATTTGACAGAAGATTGTCGAGCACCAGCTTCAGTTTGGCGCGGTCGCCGACCATGTACATGTCGGCGACCTGCAGATCGAGCGACAGGCCGCGCGCAGCCAGTGCCAGGCGCTGGCTGTCGACCACCGTGCCGACCAGCGAACTGAGACTGAACTGCGCCCGCTCGACGATCATGGATTGCGACTGCCAGGCGCTGAATGACAGCAGGTTTTCGATCAGCTGCTGCAGCCGCAGCGCGTTCTCGCGCAGGATTCCGGCCACTTCGCGCTGGTTTTCGTCCAGTGGGCCGACCGCCCCATCGATCAGCAGATCGGTGCCCTCGCGGATATTCGCCAGCGGCGTCTTGAGCTCATGTGACATATGCCGGAGGAATCGGTTCCGCTCGACCGCGAAATCGAGGAAGCGGGTGCGCAGCCATTCGAGCTGGCGCCCCAGCTTGGCAAGGTCCGCCGGGCCCTTGATGGAGATCGGATGTGAAAACGCGCCGCGCCCCAGGTCGCTGATGGCGCGATCGATCGCGCCGAGCGGGCGCAGCACAAAAAACGCGAAGATGGCGATCACGGCGATGGAGCAGGGCACCAGCGCCATCACCGCCCACAGCAGCCATTGCTGGGTCGCGGCAGCCTGGCGCTCTGCGTCCTGCAGCCGCTGGTCGATGCCCTCGCGGGTCTGGTTCGCGAGCGCGTCCGCTTCGCCGCTCAGCACATTGAAGCGATCGACCAGCGCGCCCTGGCGCTCCCTGGGCATGGCGAAATGGACCATGGTCGAAACGGAATTGCCGGCCGCCCGCACGCGCGCCACCCGCATGGCGGGCGCCGCGTCTGCCAGCAGGGCGAGCGTACGTCCGAAGGCCCGGTGATTGGCGTCGAATGCATCTGCGAGGCGCGGATCGTCCAGCACGGCATACAGGCTCGCCGCGCGCTCCATGGCGGCGATATTCTGGAACAGCACCTGGGTGTGCTGCGTCAGCGCAATGCTGTCCCGCACCAGCATGTCGCTGCTGCGCGAAAGCTGGCGCAACTGGATGGCGCCATACACGACGGCCGCCGTCAGCGGCAGCACGATCAGCAGCACCGCTGCCGAGAGCAGTCCGCTCAGAGACCGGGGCCGGATCGTAGCCATCGTCTATGTTACCGTCAGGCCATCGGCTGGCGCTTGCGCCTGCGGCAGATCCTCGACAACTATGTCGTCGCGCACGATGGTACTCATCCCTGCTCCGCGATATGTTGCCCGGATGATAGCAATTGAGGCCGAGGCGCCGTTTGCGAACCTGTCCCCAGATCTGATCGTGGACGCGGTGGAAGCTGCCGGCATGCCGAGCGACGGGCGCGTACTCGCGCTCGGCAGCTACGAGAACCGCGTGTACCAGGTCGGTCTCGAGGATGCCCCGCCCGTGGTCGTCAAGTTCTACCGTCCCGGGCGCTGGACCGATGAAGCCATCGCCGAGGAGCATGCATTCGCGCGCGAACTCGCGGCGGCCGAGATACCGGTGGTCGCCCCGCTCGAAACGCCCGCCGGCGAGGCGCTCGGCGACGGGCCGGTGCCGGTATTCGGCGGATTTCGCATCGCGATCTATCCGCGCCGCGGCGGGCAGTGGCCGGAACTCGCAACGCCGGATGACCGGCAATGGATCGGGCGCTTCCTGGGGCGGATCCACATGGTGGGGGCGGCGTCGCAGTTCCGGCACCGCGGGCGCCTGTCGGTCGCGGCGATGGGGCGCGAGTCGGTGGATTACCTGCTCGATGGCGATCTGATCGCCGATTACCTCGCCCATCGCTACGAACTCGTGAGCGGCGAGCTGCTCGAACTGGTGGAATCGCGCTTTGCGGCGGCGGGGCCGCTGCGGCAGTTGCGGATTCACGGCGACTGCCATCGCAACAACGTGCTGTGGACCGCGGCGGGCCCGCATTTCGTCGACCTCGACGACTGCATGACGGGGCCGGCGATCCAGGACCTGTGGATGCTGCTCGCCGGCAATGCGGCGGAGATGCGTGCCCAGCTTGGGGATATCCTGGAAGGCTATGAAAAGTTCGCGCGCTTCGATCCGGTCGAGACCGGGCTGATCGAGGCGCTGCGGGCGCTGCGGATGATCCATTACGCAGCCTGGCTCGCGCGCCGCTGGCACGACCCGGCATTCCCGCAGGCCTTTCCCTGGTTCGGCGAAGTGCGATTCTGGGAGCGCCATGTGGCGGAACTGGAGGAGCAGCTGATGACGCTGGAGCAGTCGTGAATCGGCCGGTAAAACCACCGGAAACTAGTGTAATATCGCGCCCCTTTTGCACTGCGAAATGAATCTGTGATCCAGAATCTCCGCAATATCGCGATCATCGCGCATGTCGACCATGGCAAGACCACGCTGGTCGACAAGCTGCTGCGCCAGTCGGGTACGCTCGACGCCCGCAAGCCCATGACCGAGCGCGTCATGGACTCGAATGCGCTCGAGCGCGAACGCGGCATCACCATCCTCGCCAAGAACACGGCGATCCGCTGGGGCGATTACCGGATCAATATCGTGGATACCCCGGGCCATGCCGACTTCGGCGGCGAGGTCGAGCGGGTGCTGTCGATGGTGGACTGCGTGCTGTTGCTGGTGGACGCGGTGGACGGTCCGATGCCGCAGACCCGCTTCGTGACCCAGAAGGCCTTCGCGCACGGGCTCGCGCCGATCGTCGTGATCAACAAGATCGACCGCCCCGAGGCGCGCCCGGAGTGGGTGCTCAACCAGACCTTCGACCTGTTCGACCGGCTCGGCGCCAGCGAGCGCCAGCTCGATTTCCCGGTGGTCTATACCTCGGCGCTGCGCGGTGTCGCGGGTCTCGAGCCGGGAACGATGGCCGCCGACATGCAACCGCTATTCGAGACCATCGTCGCGCGCTGCCCGGCGCCCGATGTGGACATCGATGCGCCCCTGCAATTGCAGGTGAGCCAGCTCGACTATTCCAGCTACGTAGGATCGATCGGCATCGGGCGCATCCGCCGCGGCACCATCCGCCGCGGCATGCCGATCGCAGTGGTCGGCCGGGACGGCGAAGTGAGGAGCGAACGCGTCGGCCAGGTGTTCGGATTCCTGGGGCTCGAGCGCATCGAGGCCGAGGAAGCGCGCGCCGGCGACATCATCGCGTTCTCGGGCATCGAGGCGCCCAAAATCTCCGACACGATCTGCGATCC
>JBAQWM010000365.1:0-5806 GCA_049298915.1 Steroidobacteraceae bacterium
GTTCAATGCGGTTTAGACCCCCACCTGCCTACAGTATCGACCTACCTGTTCAGGCCGGCCGCGAGGTGCTGCACTGCCACTGATGATGACCGGACGCATCACACTGGCAGCTTCCGTGCTGGCGCTGTCCTTGGCAGCGACGGCCGTGAACGCCGATATTTACAGCTTCACGGACGAAAATGGCGTTACGCACTTCACAAACGTGCCCTCGGACGCGCGCTACCAGGTCCTGCTGCGCAGTGCACCCGAGACTTCGCAGGCGGGCGCCCGCATCAGCGCCGCGATGTTAGCGCGTTCCGCTGAATTTGACGCGATCATCGACGCAGCTGCCGCGCAGAACGCGGTCGAAGGCGCATTGCTGCGTGCGGTGATCGTGGTCGAGTCCGCATTCGACCCGGAAGCAGTCTCGATCAAGGGCGCCCGCGGTCTCATGCAGCTGATGCCGGCGACGGCCAAGGCATATGGCGCAGTCGACATCAACGACCCGGCCCAGAATGTCCAGGCCGGGGCCCGCTATTTGCGCGACCTGATGAAGCGCTATCAGAACGACCTGGAACTGGTCCTGGCGGCCTACAACGCAGGCGAAACGGCAGTGGAGCGGCATGGTCGCCGCATCCCTCCGTTTGCGGAGACCAGACGCTATGTGCCGCGCGTGCTCCGGGTCTACAACAGCCTGCGCGAATTGACCGTCGACACCTGAGCTGGGGTATACACCTACTGTGAACTACGGAGTCCTCCTTAGGTCAAATACGTGTTCAGCCTCACTGTTTTTCTTCGTCGCCACGTTTAGTCTCCAACCCTGAGAAAGGCATGTTGCGCGGTTGTTCCGCTGTAGCGTGCCTCTGTGACATAGCTGACGGACGACTTGCGGGTGCCGTTGCACGCCGTGACAGGGGACGAAGATGCTCGATCACAATCATGTTGGAAACCGCCGCCGCACGAGTTTCGTCGCGTTTCTTGCGGCGCCGCTGATTGCGCTGATATTGGCGCCGGCTGCTTATGCCGCAGACGCCAATGTCACGGTGACGACCGTCACCGGTCCCGGTCAAACCAACAATTTCTCGGGATCTCTGCGCTGGCTGGTGGAAGAGGACGTGACCTGGCCGACGGATCCGGCGAATCCGCCAGCTGATCTCTACGAATCCCACTCGATCCAGTTCCACAAGAGCCACATGCCGGTCACCAAGACTGGCGTTGCAAATGGATCGTCCTTCCAGATCACCGGGCTTGACCCGAGCAAGCGCTATTATCTCAGCATCCTGCCGGACCGGCCCGCAGCAGCCAGCTGCACGACTGGCGATGGCTGCTACTCGATGGCAGGAACGCCGATCCGCTTCGGCGGCGCGGCGAGCACCAATGTCCGCGTGACGCTCACAAGCCAGCCGCAGCCTCCGGCACAGATGCGGATCTTCGCGTTCCAGCACGATGGCCAGATCAACAAGCTCTGGGAAGCAGGCGAATCCGGGCTCGGCGGCTTCACGGTGTTCATCTCCGAGATGGGCGGCCCGATGCTGACCGACGTATACGGCAATCCGCTCGGAACCGTCTACGAACCCGGAACACTCGATGGCGACGCAGCGCCGACCGTGCTGCGCCTCGGAGACGGCACCCTGCGTACGTTGACGGCGGAGCAGGTCGCAGATCCCACGCAGAATCCCTATCACCTGAAAGAGGGTGAGTTGCTGGTGCAAAATCTCGCGCCTGGCAAGTACGCCGTGCAAATCGTGCCGCCGGAGAATTCAGGCTGGCAGCAGGTGACGACCATCGAAGGCACAAAGGTCATCGACGCCTGGGTGCGGGCCGGCGAGCCCTCGCTCACTTCCAATCTGGTGGAATTCGGTCCGACATTCGCCCATGTCTTCGTAGGATTCGTCAGGGAGTTCGATGATCTCCCTGCTTCGGCTGAACCGGGCAGCATCTCGGGCGTGGTCTCGAATCTGCGCTTCGCGCGTCCGCCGGAGGGCGTCTTCCACGAGGGACAACCCGCGCCGAATTGCTGGGTGGGCCTGAATTCCAACGCGACGGGAAAGGGCGTTTATGCCGCACCCTGCGAGGGGGGCGATACCCTGAGCGAGTTCACGATCGACAATGTGCCGCCGGGTGCATACCAGCTGGTCGTCTGGGACCGCTATCTCGACATCATCATCGGCTTCTTCCAGGTCAACGTCGCGGCAAACCAGGCCGTGGACCTCGGCAAGGTCTCGGTGCCCTACTGGTTCCATCGCTCCGAACACTATGTATTCGACGACCTGAACGAAGACGGCATGTGGCAGCCCGGGGCCGGCGAGAAAGGCATTCCGGACCAGGCCATCAATTTCCGTTTCCGCGATGGCAGCATGTATCAGTCCTCGACCACAGACACTGTGGGCTACCTGCCATTCGACGAGGTCTTCCCGTTCTTCAGCTGGCTGATCGCCGAAGTCGATTTCGCGCGCTTCAAGGCGACCGGCATGACGGTCGCGATCGACGATGCCGGACCGGTCGTCGACGGCCCGATCGGCCGCGGGATCCTCAATCCGCAGATCCAGGACCCGGCCGACGGCGGCACCAACTGCGACGGCTCGCCGCCCGCCGGTTGCAAGACGCGCACGGAGCTCAGCAGCCCGGTACCGGTTCTGCTCGAGGGCTTCAACGGCTTCGCCGGCAACACCAATGTCTTCGAATGGGGCAAGAAAGCCTACGGTCCCGGCGAGCACGGCGGTATCGCGGGTATCGTCTTCTATCAGGTGACGCGTGCCGAGAACGATCCGCGTTACGCGGCAGCGGAACCCTGGGAGCCGGGCATCCCGCGCGTACAGGTGAACCTGTATCGGGCAAATGCGGAAGGCGTCATCCAGGACACGAATGGTGAGGCCGGCATCCAGCTCGCGGATGTCGACAACTACCCGCTCGGCTGGCAGGACAATCCGGGCGCCCAGGGCCCCGAAGACATCGATCGCAACGGCAATGACGAATTCGATATGGGCGATGCGATCGAGGTCGCCCACACCGACAGCTGGGATGAGAGCCCGCCCGAGGGCTGCCGCAATGACCACTTATATGCGTCGGGGGCCGTGCCGGAAGGGAAGTGCTACGACAACCTGAGCAACTGGGCACAGGTCCGGCCCGCCGTATTCGACGGTGGATTCGGATTCTGCTATCCGTTCACCGACCTGCAGTGCGATCTGGGCACCTACGTCGTCGAGGCCAATGCGCCTCCCGGCTACATGCACCAGGACGAGGTGAGCAAGAACGTCGATTTCGGAGACACCTTTGTTCCGCATGCGCTGCCACCCATCTGTGTCGGCGATCCCGAGCATACTGGCGGCCAGCAGGCGGCGAATTTCTATCCGCCGGGTACGGAGTTGACGCTGTTCCCCGGCGTGGAGCTCGCTCCCGCCGTCACCGGCACCCGCCCGGGCTGCAATTTCAAGCCGGTCCTGGTCACCGAAGGCAAGAATGCCGCGCCTGAATTCTTCATGTACACGGACGTGCCGGCGAGCGGCCACATCCAGGGACTGGTCACGAATGACCTCGGCGCCGAAAATGACCCGCGGTCGCCGCTGTTCGTCGAAAAGATCGGCGCGGGCTACATCCCGATCTCGATCCGCGATCATCAGGGCAACGAGCTCAATCGCGTCTACAGTGACAAGTGGGGCCGTTACAACGCTCTGGTGCCGAGTTCCTACAACATCAATGTGCCGGCGCCTTCCGGCGTCGGGCCGAGCATGGCACAGGTCTGCCTGAATGCCTCGACCAAACCCGACCCGGCGAATGCCGGGAGCGTCGTGCCGGATCCGTTCTACGATCCGCGCTATTCGCAGACCTGCTATGTGTTCAATTTCACGGCCGCCAAGACCACGTATCTCGACACGCCAGTGCTGCCGGTGGCCGGGTTCGCAACGACCCCGGATTGGCAGCTCGACTGCGCGTACCCGACTGGCACTCCGGTCATCCGTGAAGCATCGATCAATGGTGCAGGCGGACTGGGCAGCGGCGACGGCCCCTATATCGCAGCGGGCGGTTCGAGGATCCTGACGCTGCGCTCGCTGGGAACGGTTTCGGTCCCGGATCCGACCGCGGCGCGCCCGGCGACGATTGCTCGCAACTACGGATTCGGAGCGACCAAGGGCTCCATAATTCTGAACAACCAGGTCATTCCCGCGGGGAATGTGACCTGGACCGACAGCGTCATCACCGTCAATGTGCCGACGACCGCTCCGTTCAACGCGACCGGACAGCTCAGAGTGGAGCGAGCAGACGGCGTGAGAAGCGAACACGCCATCACGCTGATCCAGGGCGGAGCCGTGAGCTATGTTTCCCCCGGGCAGTCGATCCAGGCTGCCATCGACGCAGCGCCCGCGGGCAGCGTCGTGATGGTGAGACCGGGGCTTTACTATGAAGGCCTGTTCATCACCAAGCCGATCCAGCTGCAGGGCTTTGGCGCCACCGGGACCGTCATCAATGCGGCGCGCAGCGGCAATTTCGCCGAGTTCAACGCCTGGCGCGTGGAAGCGCACCGGCGCGCCAACTGCCCGCTCGCCGATCAGTCGCAGCGCATCGGACTGCTGCCTGGCCAGCCCAACAATGTGGGCCCCGGCACCAATGCCTGCAATTACCTGCCCGGCACCGGCCTGTTCAATGTGGAAGAACACGCGGGAGCGATCGTGGCACCGCGCGCGGGCGTGTTCGGGACGCTTCCGGCCCGGATCGACGGCCTCACATTCACCGGCGCCGAGTTCTCCGGCGGCATCGTCGTAAATGGTTACGCGACCAATCTCGAGATCAGCAACAACATCATCTCGAACAACCAGGGCCAGGGTGCAGGCGGCATCCGCCTCGGCCACGCGACGCTGTTCGACGCCAATAACCTGCATGTCGACGCGGGCAACCGCAACGTCCTGATCCATGACAACCTGATCGCGCAGAACGGCTCGACCTTTGATCCAGGCGGCGGCATCGGCATCTATAACGGCGCCGACAACTACATGGTGCACTCGAACAATATCTGCGGCAACTTCTCACAGGGCAACGGCGGCGGTATTGCGCACTTCGGTCGCAGCCCCGGCGGCGTCATCCAGAAGAACCGCATACTCTTCAACCAGACCTTCGACCAGACGGCGGGCGATCTGGGCGGTTTTGGCGGCGGCATCCTTGTCGGGGGCCTGCCGCAGCCGGCCGGCGCAGCCGTGCAATTGACCGCTGGCACCGGCTCGCTGCGGATCTTTGGAAACCTGATCCAGGGCAACCAGGCAGGCTCCGGTGACGGCGGCGGCATTGCGCTGCGCTTCGTGAACGGTCAGGACGTGCTGGCCAACAGCAACCGGGCGGCCTGGAACAAGGTCGACATCCTCAACAACATGATCGTGAACAACGTGACGGGCCTGGCGGGTGGCGGCATCTCATTGCAGGACACCGTGCTTGCCCATGTCGTCAACAACACGATCGCCAACAACGACAGCACGGCGACGGCCCAGGCCGCATTCGACGTGGATCCCAATGCATCGGTCCCGCAGCCGGCGGGCATCGTCGCGCGGGCGCACTCTGGCGGGTTCGGCGCTTTGGCAGGCGTCGGAAACTTCTCGAAGCCGTGGATACTGGAGAACAACATCATTCTCGGCAACCGTTCGCAGCGCTGGGTGTCGGTGCTGCCGGGCAGCAATCCGCCGACGCAGGGCCTCCTGGTACACGGCGTGTGGGACCTCGCCTCGACCGGTGTGATCACGCAGCTTGATCCGCAGCGGAATATCCTGACGGATGATCCGATCAATGCGGCCTACAATGCCAACAATCCGCGCGTCGCGATCGCGGGCGAGGACGCCCTGCT
>JBAQWM010000366.1:0-2830 GCA_049298915.1 Steroidobacteraceae bacterium
GCCGCATGCACTGCGCTTTCACACGACTGCACTTGCGCCCGGGGTTGCCTTCGAGGATCGCCTGCAGGGCCTGGTGAGCGAGGATTGCCATCGCAGCGCCGGCGATTTCATCGTCCGCAGGCGCGACGGATTTTTCGCCTACCACCTGGCGGTGGTGGTAGACGACGAGCTGCAGGGTGTCACGGAGGTAGTCCGCGGCTGCGACCTGTTGTCCTCGACGCCACGCCAGATCCTGCTGCAGCGGGTGCTCGGCTACCGGACACCCGCATATGCTCATTTACCTTTGCTGCTTGAGACCGACGGCCGCAAGCTGGCAAAGTCGCGGCACGCGGTGCCGCTCGATGCCGGCCGCGCGGCCTCCGCCCTGTGGAAGGCATTGGAATGGCTGAAGCAGGAACCGCCGTCAGCCCTCGCCGGCGCCAGCGTCCGCGAGATCTGGGACTGGGCGCTGCCCAACTGGCGTCCACAACGCCTCGTGGGCTGCCGCGAGCTGCGAATGTCCTAGGCGACGCCCCGCATCGAGAGCCGCACGCGACCCTGGCGGTCGACTTCCAGCACTTTCACCTTGACGAGGTCGCCTTCCTTCAGCTTGTCGCTGACGCGTTCGACGCGTTCGTCCGAGATCTGCGAGATGTGCACGAGCCCGTCGCGCCCCGGCAGGATTGCGACAAAAGCGCCGAAATCCATCAGCCGCACGACCTTGCCTTCATAGACGTGGCCGACTTCGACATCGGCGGTGATCATCTCGATGCGCCGCAGCGCCTCGCGCCCGGAAGCCGAGTCGACCGAGGCAATCTTGACGGTGCCGTCATTCTCGATATCGATCGTCGCGCCGGTTTCTTCGGTGATCTGGCGGATCACTGAACCGCCCTTTCCGATCACGTCGCGGATCTTCTCGGGATCGATCTTGATTGTCACGATGGTCGGCGCCCATTCGGACATCTGCGCGCGCGGCTTGTCGAGAACCTTGTTCATCTCAGCCAGGATGTGCAGCCGGCCGGTCTTGGCCTGCTCCAGCGCGGTCTTCATGATTTCTGCGGTGATGCCGTTGATCTTGATGTCCATCTGGAGGGCGGTCACGCCGTCCCTGGTGCCGGCCACCTTGAAATCCATGTCGCCGAGGTGGTCCTCGTCGCCCAGGATGTCGGTCAGCACGGCGAAACGGTCGCCTTCCTTCACCAGGCCCATCGCAACACCGGCAACCGCGCCCTTGATCGGCACGCCGGCATCCATCAGCGCGAGGCTGGTGCCGCAGACGGTCGCCATCGAACTCGAGCCGTTCGATTCGAGCACTTCGGACACGACGCGCAGCACGTAAGGATACTCCACCAAATCCGGCATCACGGCGCTGATGCCGCGGCGGGCCAGGTTGCCGTGGCCGATTTCACGACGTTTCGGCGACCCCATGAACCCGGTTTCGCCCACTGAAAACGGCGGGAAATTGTAATGCAGCATGAAGGGTTCGCGGCGCTCGCCCGCCAGCGCATCGACGATCTGCGCGTCACGACCGGTCCCAAGGGTCGTCGTGACCAGTGCCTGGGTCTCGCCGCGCGTGAATATGGCTGAACCGTGAGTGCGCGGAAGCGCGCCGACCTCGAGGGTGATGGGTCTGACGGTGCGAGTGTCACGGCCATCGATGCGCGGTTTTCCGTCCAGGATCAGGCTGCGGACCAGCCGGTATTCGAGCGCGTGCAGTTCGGAACTGACCTGGTCCCTGGAGAACTGCGGCTTCTCACCGCCGGCGAGCGCGGTCTGCACCGATTGACGGATCTCCGCCAGCCGTGCGACACGGGTCTGTTTGACGACGATGCCATAGGCCTCGACGAAGGCTTTTTCGGCCTGTGCAGCAACGGCATTCTTCAACGCGAGATTCGGTTCCGGGGCTTTCCAGTCCCAGCGTGGCTTGCCGGCTTCCGCCGTCAACTTGTTGATTGCGCCGATGGCGATCTGCATCTGCTCGTGCCCGAATAGCACGGCGCCGAGCATGACTTCCTCGGAAAGGCAATTCGCCTGCGATTCGACCATCAGCACCGCTTCCTGCGTACCCGCGACCACCAGGTCCAGGTCCGATTCGGTCTTGACCTGGGTCATGGTCGGATTCAGCAGGTAGCTGCCATTCCTGTAGCCGACACGGGCAGCGGCCACCGGTCCCGCAAACGGGATGCCGGCGAGGGCCAGCGCAGCGGAGGCGCCTATCAACGAAGGGATATCGGAATCGATCTCCGGGTCGAGGGAGAGCACGGTCGCGACGACCTGCAATTCATTGTAGAAGCCATCCGGAAACAGCGGCCGGATCGGCCGGTCGATCAGCCGTGAGGTCAACACTTCCTTCTCGGAGGGCCGGCCCTCGCGCTTGAAGAAACCGCCGGGAATCTTGCCTGCGGCGTAGGTCTTTTCGACGTAGTTGACGGTCAGCGGAAAGAAGTCCCTGCCCTCGACCGCTTCGCGGCGGGCGACGGCCGTAACCAGCACGACGGTGTCGCCCATGGTGACAACGACGGCGCCGTCAGTTTGACGGGCCAGGCGGCCGGTTTCGATCGTGACCTGATGCTGGCCATACTTGAATGTCTGCTTGGAAACGCTCACGCGGATTCCTTGTGGTAACTGGATAAGATGTCAGCTTGCGAAGGCCTGCCGGGCTCGACAGGTGCTGGATCGCTGACGCGCCTCAGCGGCGCAGGCCAAGATCGTTGACGACCCTGGAATAACGGTCTGGGGCGTTGGCCTTGAGGTAATCCAGCAGCTTGCGGCGCTGGGCCACCATTTTCAGCAGGCCACGCCGCGAGGCATGGTCGCTCTTGTGGGTGGTGAAATGCTCGGCCAGTCCATT
>JBAQWM010000367.1:0-3583 GCA_049298915.1 Steroidobacteraceae bacterium
GGGTGATGCGCTCGAACTGACCGAGCGCGGTATCCACCCCGCTGCGCAGGGCGCGGGTTTTTCACACCGGACACTGGACGAGCTCAAGCGATCCATCGCACTCGCGGTGCTGCGGCGCTTCACGCCACGGGAAATACGCGCGCAGATCCTGGGGAACCTGTACCGCTGGAAGTGCCAGGGCACGTGGGTCCCGGCCTACGACGAGTGGCGGGATCTCGCGAGTCGAGAGGATGACGCGGCTTTGTTCGCCGCCATGTTGGGGCGCGACGAGCGCGCTGTGACGCTGCGCCAGTCCATGCCGTTCGTGGGTCTCCTGTCGCAGGACGAAGTGAGGAGGCTGCATGAAGAAGCAGCAGCTTGACCACGTGTTGCGCGCCGCCGGCCGCATCGCTGGCCAGAAACGGTTCGTCATCATCGGCAGTCAGTCACTGCACGGAAAATATCCGGACCTCCCCGATGACATCGTGCGATCGGCCGAGGTTGACCTGATCGCCACCAAGAATCCCGACCGCACCGAGTGGCTCAACGCGATCGGAGTCCACTCGCCGTTCCACGAGAGCTTTGGCTACTACGCCGACCCCGTCGATGAGACGAGCGCAACGCTCCCCCGTGGCTGGAAGTCGCGACTGGTCAAGCTTCCTTCGGGTGATACCGAAGGAGTCCAGGGGCTGTGTCTGGACCCGCATGACCTCGCGATCGCAAAGTACGTCGCGCGGCGCGAGAAAGATCTCGCCTTTACCCGCGAGCTTGCGCGTCGCGCGATCGTCGTCCGCAGTCGATTGCTGGCACTCGTCGACAAGACGCCGGTCGCCGAAGAGGTGCGAGAGCGAATGCGCAACGACATCGCGCGGGACTTCCCGTGACTGGCGAACACCTCCGCCAGATCGAATTGCAAACTGTCACCCATGTCTCCGGAATGGACCAACCACCGACACGCGGATTTTCAGGTGCCTTTTCCCGCCCCCAAACCGAGTTAAACTGTCGAGGTCGCATGTGAGTTGCGGCGACCAATCCAGATTCAGGTCCAACATGCATGGCTGATGTATTCATTTCCTATGCCCGCAGCGACAAGGCGCGCGTCGCGCCGCTGGTAGCCGCGATTGAGGCCATGGGCTGGTCGGTGTGGTGGGATCCGGAAATCGCGGTCGGCCAGCAGTTCGACGACCAGATCGAAGCGGAGATGAATGCGGCCAAGTCCGTGCTGGTGGTCTGGACCCCGATTTCCGTGGCCTCCCGCTGGGTACGCGGCGAGGCACGCGAGGCCGCCGATCGGGGCATCCTGGTCCCGGTGCGATTCGAAGAGGCGCGCCTGCCAATGGACGTGCGCGCCCTGCATACCATCGACCTCGACAACTGGGGAGAGGATCCCGAGAGCGCACCGTTCCAGGAAGTCCTGCGCGCGCTCGGTTCCATGATCACGCGCCAAGGCGTGCCCCAGACCACGAAGTCCGCACCCGGCTCCGCGCCGGCCGCTGCTGCTTCCGGTCCAGCCCGCATGTCGATCTGCGTACTGCCCTTCGCCAACATGAGTGGCGATGCGGAGCAGGAGTATTTCAGCGACGGGATCAGCGAGGACATCATCACGGACCTGAGCAAGGTGTCGGCACTTTCGGTGGTCGCGCGCAATACCTCTTTCACCTTCAAGGGCAAGAACGTCGACGTCTCGCAGGTCACACGGCAGCTCAAGGTCAGCCACGTGCTGGAAGGCAGCGTGCGCAAGGCGGGTGGCCGTGTCCGCATCACCGCCCAGTTGATCGACGGCGGCACCGGCGGCCATATCTGGGCCGACCGCTACGATCGCGACCTGAGCGACATCTTCGCGCTGCAGGACGAGATTTCCGAGGCCATCGTCAAGGCCCTCAAGCTGAAGCTCCTGCCTGAAGAGAAGAAAGCGATCGAGCAGCGCGGCACGGACAATGTAGAGGCCTACAATTTGTACCTCATGGCGCGGCAGTCCTACGTCACCGGCCATGAAGCCGATGCCCGGCGGGCGGAAGCGATCGTCCGCCTGTGCATCCGTGCTACTGAAATCGACCCCAGCTATTCGCGCGCCTGGGCTCTCATAGCCGTCGGGCAAATGGCTTTGCGCTTCGTCCATGGAAGAAGTGGCGACGACGGATTGGCGGCAGCGGAACGAGCGCTCACGCTGGATTCCAATCTGGCGGAGGCCCATGCGGTAAAGGCCAGGATCTTTTCCCAGTACGGCCGCCACGACGAGGCTTCCACCGAAATCGACATCGCGCTTCGCCTGGATCCTGAGTCCTATGAGGTCAACAGATCTGCCGCGTATTTACGATTCAGACAGCGTCGGCTGGGGGATGCCATTCTCTATTACGAAAAAGCAATGGCTCTCATGGAGACGGATCTGAATTCTAGTTCTATGTTGATCACCTGTTACACCGCCGTCGGAAATTCCCAGGCTGCTCTGCGCGTTGCGCAGATCACACTCTCCCGAGCCGAGAAAACCCTGGCACAAGACCCAAACAACGCGGCGGCCATGGCCTACGGCGCCAATGCGCTGGCGGAGTTTGGAGAGGCCGAACGCGCGAAGGATTGGATCAGCCGCGCACTCCTGATCGATCCGGACAATATGAACGCGCGTTACAACTTTGCCTGCGCCTTGACGACCCATTTTAAGGACAAGGACGCCGCACTCGAGCTGCTCGGTCCGGTTTTCGAAAAGTTGGCTATTGGCTTCCTGAACCACGCGAAGATCGATCCAGACCTCGATCTCCTCCGTGAGGATCCGCGCTTCAAGGCCATGGTCGCAGCCGCGGAGACGCGCCTCGCGGCGGCGAAAGATGGAAGCCCCTCACAGGTGTCCTAGCGGCGAGGCCGCTTGAAAAATGGTGGCCAGGGCCGGAATCGAACCAGTGACACGCGAATTGTCAGTCGACAGCGCGTATCGACTTGCGTCCCACAACCACGTACACCGGCAGCCCGAGCATGATCAGCAGGAATACCCAGTAGACGGTTTCCATGCCGGCGGTTGCGACGACCCAGAAGCACACGCCAAAGGCGACGATGGCTACGGCGATCGCGGTCCAGCTCCTCGCTGGGCTGCCGATCGGATCGCGCATCTGAAGAATCAGGCTCGCGATCGACGAGAACGCGTACGGAATGATCAGCGTCAGCGTGGCAATCAGGATGATGAATTCATAGGCCGCGACCAGCCCGCGCGAGAAATTGAGAACTAGCAGGATGCTGGCAAGGATCCCCATCACCACGTACGAGATCCAGGGTGTGTGTCGAATCGAAAGTCTCGCAAGAGAGGCAGGAAACAATTGATCCCGACCCGCGGCCATGGCCGTCTGCCCCCCTTCCAGAATCGACGCGTTGATGGCGCCCGCCGTTGAAACGATTGCCCCGGCGACTATCAAGTCGCTGCCCACGCTGCCGAAAAGGCGCACGCCCACGTCCGCCAGCGGCGAACTCGACCCCGCGAGGGTACTTCCCGGCACCACACCCAGCGCGACTAGAGTCACCAGCAGGTAAATAGCACCCACCGTGAGCGTACCGACTAGAAGTGCCCGTGGAATCGTACTTGACGGATCGACGGTATCCTCGGCCGGCACTGTAGCAG